>CALZCU010000001.1 GCA_945632055.1 uncultured Ruminococcus sp.
TTTTCAAGCATAATCCTGCTTTTTTCAAGATATATTCTCCTTGCTTTTCTCAGGTGGGCGTCAATCTTTCCCGTTTCAATATATTTTGCAAGAGCCAGCTGTTCGGCTTTTGATGCGGTCTGATTTGTTGAACTCTTAATTTTAATATACCTGCTCATAAGACTGTCGGGCAGTACCATATAGCTTATTCTCACAGACGGAAGAAGTACCTTTGAAAATGAGCCGAGATATACTGTATTTTCAATACCGTAATTCTGAACACAGGGAACAGGGTGCGTGCTGTAGCGCAGCTCACCGTTGTAATCGTCTTCAATGATAACAGCACCATTCTTTTTTGCCCATTCAATAATTTCAAGTCTTCTGTTTATCGGCATATTTGTACTGCTTTCGTTTGTGAAGTTCGGATTGATAAGAATAATATCAGGCATAATTTCATTTAAAGAATTAACAGTTACGCCGAATTTATCACTTTTAAAGTAAGTAATATCATACCCGAAGCTTCTGAATACCAGCTCGGACTGAATATAGCTTGAGCCAGCCATTGCAACCCGTTTATTCTGACCGAGAACAGCACAAAGCAAATACAGCAAGGGCTGTGTTCCTGCACCGACAATAATATTTTCCGTTACTGTGTTAACGCTTCTTGTGCCAAGACTGTATTTTTGCAGTGCTTTCCTAAGGTCGGGTTCTCCCTGCTCATCTCCGTATGAAGTAAGCAGATAATTCTGATTAAGAACATCTTTGACGCATTTTCTCCACTCAGATATATTAATAATTTTTTCGTCAATGCTTTTTCCGCTGAAATCATATTCATAAAACCTGTTCTGTTCACTCTCAACTGAAGCCTCATTTTCATACGCTTTCGGTCGAATATTAAATTCAGCCTCAACATAATAACCGCTCTGAGGAACATTTCTGATGTATCCCTCAACGCAAAGTTGTTCATAAGCCGCAGTAATAGTAGTTTTTGATACTGCCAGATCTTCGCTCAGCCGCCTGATTGAGGGCATTTTTGTTCCTTTTTTAAGACTTCCGCTTTCAACGGATTTTCTGATTGACAGATAAATCTGCCTGTAAAGCGGAGTTTTATCACTTTTATCTATAATAATAAAATCATTTAGCATATAATCACCGTTTATATTTTAACATTACAAAATTGTTATTGCAATAATATACTCAAGCAGTTGAAATTTTTTACTGAAATCTGTATAATTATATATAATTCTGTTAATTCTGTGAAAGGGGCAGACAATGAATATGAACGCTAAGGAATTTTTCAATGGGATAAAAGGTAAAAAGGTAACCTTTATCGGAATAGGAACAAGTAATCTGCCGTTGATAAAGCTTTTTGCCGACAAGGGTGCAAGGGTAACCGCCTGCGACAAAAAGGATTTTGACTCACTCGGCGAGAACGGAATAAAGGCAAAGGAATACGGAGCAGAGCTGATTTTAGGAGAAAACTATCTTTCGGATATAGATTCAGACATTGTTTTCAGAAGTCCCGGTACTCCTTTTTATAAGGAGGAGCTTGTTGCATTAAGAAACAAGGGAGTAGTGCTGACTTCTGAGATGGAGGTCTTTTTCGACCTCTGTCCCTGCAAAACGATTGCAGTAACAGGCTCAGACGGAAAAACTACAACGACAACGATTATTTCGGAGTTTTTAAAAGCGAGCGGAAAGAATGTTCATCTCGGCGGAAATATTGGAAAGCCATTGCTCCCTGAGATTGAACAAATCAGCGCTGATGACTATGCTGTTGTTGAGCTGTCAAGCTTTCAGCTTATTTCTATGAGAAAAAGTCCCGATGTTGCAGTTGTAACAAATCTTGCTCCTAATCACCTTGACATACATAAGGATATGCAGGAGTATATTGATTCAAAGAAAAACCTTGTGCTTCATCAGAACGCCTTTTCAAAGGCAGTGCTCAACCTTGACAACGATATTGCAAACAGCTTTTCCGATTCAGTCAGAGGACAGCTTGCAAAATTCAGCGTAAAGGAAAGCGTTTACAATGGAGTATATCTTGACGGCACGACAATATGCTACAGCGACTACGGCAAGGTAACAAGAATTATGGATTACAGGGATATTAAAATTCCCGGAATGCACAATGTAGAAAACTATCTTGCGGCAATTTCTGCGGTATGGGGAATGGTTGATGTCGATACAATCGTTGCAGTAGCAAAAACCTTCGGCGGTGTTGAGCACAGGGCTGAATTTGTAAGAGAGTACAACGGAGTAAAATATTATAACGATTCAATAGCTTCAAGTCCGACAAGAACTGCACTTGGCACACTTTCTCTTTATGATGAGAAAATAATTATTATTGCAGGCGGCTATGACAAGCACATTCCCTATGATCCGCTCGGTCCTGTAATCAACGAAAAGGTAAAGGTGCTGATTCTGCTCGGCGATACTGCTCCCAAGATTGAAGCCGCCGTAAAAGCCGCTGATAATTATGATGAGCAGAAAATTGAAATAATCAATGTGAATAATATGGAAGAGGCAGTAAATGAAGCTGTTAAGCACGCAGAAAAGGGAGATATTGTTTCACTTTCTCCTGCAAGCGCAAGCTTCGGACTGTATAGGAATTTTGAGGAAAGAGGTAATCACTTTAAGTCAATCGTAAACAGCTTGAAGTGATATTCAATATGGATTTACAAAAAGTATTATTTGACCTTTGCACTGCTTCGGGAGTTTCGGGAAGCGAAGAGCCTGCCGTTAATGCGGCAAAAGCGTATTTTGAAAGCTTCAGTGAAGTAAATATTGATTCAAACGGAAATATGTTTGCTGTGCTCGGCAATCATAATGCGGATAAAACAATTCTGCTTGACGCACATATTGACAGTATCGGTCTTATCGTAACAGGCATTGACGAAAACGGCTTTGTCAAGGTGGACAAGTGCGGCGGAATTGATATTCGCACCTTGCAGGACAGCAAATTATATTTGCAGAAAAACCGTGAAATTACGGGAACAGTTTGCTGTCTGCCTCCTCATTTGTCTGACGGCAAGGAGGATACTGCCGTTTCGCTCGACAAAACCTATGTGGATTTCGGAATGAGTGAAGAGGAGATTAAAAAGGTAATCAGCATTGGCGATGTCCTTGCCTTTGATGTCAAGCCGAAAATGCTTCTCAACAATCGAATAACAGCTCCTGCGCTTGATAACAGATGCAGTATTGCCGCTTTAATCAGATGCGCCGAGCTTCTCAGCACAGAACAGCTTGAATATAAGGTTATTATTATGCTGAGCGTTCAGGAGGAAACCTTCGGAACAGGAGCAAAAACAGGAGCGTTTTCTGTTGATGCAGACGAGGCGATTGCGGTTGATGTCAGCTTCGCTTCACAGCCCGATATATCGGGACAGTACTCTAAAATTGAAATCGGAAAAGGACCTATGATTTGCATTTCTCCGATTCTCAACAGGGAAATGTCAGACAAGCTTATCAGCACAGCAAAAAATGCACAGCTTCCGTATCAGCTTGAGCCTGTTTCGGGTGCAACGGGGACGAATGCCGACAGTATCGCCGTTTCAAAATGCGGAGTAAAAACGGCTGTTGTTTCAATTCCGCAGAGATATATGCACACTCCGAGCGAGGTTGTTTCAATAGATGATGTTGAAAACACTGCACAGTTGATTTATCAATACATCAAATGCGGAGGTGCTTTTAATGCTTGATACAAAGCTGCTCAAAAAGCTCTGCCTGCTTGACGGAATTTCAGGCGATGAAAGGACAGTAAGAGAGCTGATTATTGATGAAATTAAAGATTATGCCGACAGCATCACTGTTGATAATCTCGGAAATATAATCGTACACAAAAAAGGCAGAAACAGAGCTAAAGGCAGACTTATGCTCTCTGCTCATATGGATGAGGTCGGCTTGCTAATCACAGACATCACCTCTGACGGCTATCTGAAATTTGACGAGGTCGGAGGAATTGACAGAAGAATACTTCCCGGCAAAAGCGTTACGGTGGGAAATAATAAAGTCTGCGGTGTAATCGGAATAAAGCCTGTTCATCTGTCTAAGGGCGATGAAAGCAAAAAAATCCCCGAGTTATCGGATATGTATATTGACATAGGAGCTGAAAGCAGGGAAAATGCGCTTGAATATGTTTCCTACGGTGACAGCGTTAATTTCGTTTCGGACTTTACAGAGAACTCAGGCACAATTACTTCAAAGGCGCTTGACGACAGATTCGGCTGTCTTGTGCTAATTGAGCTTATAAAATCGGAGCTTGAATACGACGCTGATTTTGTATTTGCCGTTCAGGAGGAGGTAGGCTTAAGGGGTGCAAAGGTGGCGGCATACTCTGTCGACCCCGAATTTGCACTTGTTGTTGAAACAACCACTGCGGCTGATGTTCCCAACATTGAAGAAAGCAGACAGGTATGTAGTCTATCGGACGGAGCAGTTATTTCCGTTATGGACAGGCGCACGATTTATGACAAGGAGATGATTACTCTTGCATTTGAGTGTGCCGAAAAAATCGGTGTAAAGGCACAGTACAAAAGAGCAGTTGCAGGCGGCAACGATGCAGGAGTAATTCATTCAAGCAGAAGCGGAGTGAGAACGCTTGCACTTTCGCTTCCGTGCAGATATCTTCACTCGCCGAATTGCGTTGTAAATAAGAGCGACTGCGAATCTGTTTTAATGCTTGCAAGGGAGCTTGCAAACCGGATTGCAGGCGGAAAATTAAGCGTCAAGGAGAATAAAAATGATAATTTCAGCCAATGAAACGAGCGATTTTATTCAGTCTGTTCAAAGAATTTCAGACAATGATCCGTTTGCCTGCCGCATAATCTCGCTTTACAACAGCTATTCTCCCGACCTTGCCTTTGTTGACTATTGGATGATTGCAGACAAGGACAGCGGCAGATGCACAGGTGCTGTGGCACGAAGCGGAACGAATTTTATTATGTTCATAACCGATGACTGTGATTTGTCAGAGGTTTCCTCATTTATGAGGGTGGCAGGAGCATCAAGCATACTGTGCAGCGGAAAGTATCAGCTTGACTTATTCGGAATCAGGCATATTACAGGCTCAGTTCTTGCAAGAACAAAGCTCTTTGAAACTGAAAACGATAAGCTGACCGTAGTTATACCTGAAATAAAGTCGGTTTATGAGCTGATTGTGAAGTGTGCAGATGAAAACTTCAGACCTCCTGCGTTTGAGGACTTTTATGTTGATGTAAATCACAAGCTTCGCCACAATACTACAAGATTATACGGAATCAGCGAGGATAATACGCTTGTAGCAGTTGCAATGACAGTAGCCGAAAGTGAAAACGGTGCAGTGCTCGGAGCAGTGTCCTGCGACCCCGAATACAGAAAAAAAGGCTACGGCTCAAGTATTGTAAAATACATATCCAACCGCCTTATTGAGGAGGATAAAACTGTATTTCTGCACAGAGCAAAAAATGCAAATGTTTCCTTCTACAACAATCTTGGTTTTGTTGAATCGGGCACTTGGAGAGAATACTATTTTGAAAGGTGATTTTATTTGAGCTTTTTTGATATAGACGAAAAAATTATAAAGGCTTCAGAAAAGGCTATGGAGCTTTGCAAAGCTTCGCTTGCCGAAATTGAGGACATTCAGGAATACAATCAGCAAAAAATGATTAAGGCATTCCAGAACGCTTCTGTCAGAGAAAGCTATTTTTGCGGCTCAACAGGCTACGGCTATGACGATTTCGGCAGAGATGCGCTTGATAAGGTATATGCCTATGTATTTGATGCCGAGGACGCACTTGTGCGCCACAACTTTGTAAGCGGCACTCACGCACTCACTGTTGCACTTTTCGGTATGCTCCGCCCGGGAGATACTATGCTTTCCGTAACAGGTATGCCCTATGATACAATCCGTTCTGCAATCGGAATTGAGGGGAATTATCCCGGCTCATTAAAGGATTTCGGCATTGAATTTAAAATGACAGAGCTAAATCCCGACGGCACTCTTGATTATGAAGCAATTAAGGAGTCGATTGCAAAGGAAAAGCCGAAAATGGTTTACATACAGCGGTCAAGGGGATACAGCCTCAGACCTACCCTTACTTGGCGTGAAATCAAAAGAATATGCGATATAAGCAAAAAGGTATCTCCAGATTCCATTATTATGCTCGACAACTGCTACGGTGAATTTGTTGAAAAGGTTGAGCCGCTTTCAGTCGGAGTCGACATTATGGCAGGCTCGCTCATCAAGAACCCAGGCGGCGGAATTGCTCCGACAGGCGGCTACATTGCAGGAAAAGAGGAGCTTGTTGAAATGTGCGCCTACAGGCTCACAACACCGGGAACGGGCAAGGAAATAGGCGCAACGCTCAACACAAGCAGAGAGCTTTTTATGGGTGCATATCACGCTCCCCATGTTACGGGAGAAGCACTCAAGACTGCGGTGTTTGCTTCTGCACTTTTTGAGGTGCTCGGCTATGAAACCTCTCCGAGATATAACGAAAGCAGGGGAGATATTATTCAGCTTATAATGCTCGGAAGTGAGGAAAAGCTGATAAGCTTTTGCGGAGGAGTTCAGAGCGGCTCCGCTGTTGACAGTTTTGTTCAGCCAATGCCGTCCGATATGCCGGGTTATGAAAGCCAGGTTATAATGGCGGCAGGAGCATTCACTCTCGGCTCGTCAATCGAGCTTTCAGCAGACGCTCCGCTTCGTGAGCCTTATGCTGTGTGGATGCAGGGAGGACTTAATTTCCACAGCGGAAAGCTCGGCGTAATGCTTGCGGCTGACAAAATTTTAAAGGACAACAAATAATAAAGAACAGTATAATAAACTAAAACGCTTGGTGAATTGCCAAGCGTTTTGTTGTTTATCATGATTAATCTATCTGAGCCTTTTAAAAAAGCTCTTTAAAAGCTCTGAGCATTCGTCAGCCATAATTCCGCCTGCGCACTCAGGCTTAAAATTATACGGCATTTCAAAAAGGTTAGTCACCGAGCCGCACGAGCCGTTTTTAAAATCGTAAGCACCGAAAAAGACCTTAGGAATGTGAGCGTTGATTATTGCTCCTGCACACATCGGGCAAGGCTCAAGAGTGACATAAATTTCACAGTTCCAAAGCCGCCAGCCGCCAAGAGCCTTGCAGGCGTTGTTGATTGCGTCAATCTCAGCGTGGAGCAGAGCATTCTTCTCTTTTTCACGCCTGTTTCTGCCTTTTGCAATTATCTCATCATTTCTGACTATTACTGCTCCGACAGGAACCTCGCCGTCGTCAAAGGCGTGCTGAGCCATTTCATAGGCGGCAAGCATATATTTTATTTCTCTGTCAGATGTATCGGAACGGTCGGGCAAAGAAGGCTCGGTAATATCAACTTGTCTGCCCGAATTGCGTGTCGAGGTACTCGACTTATTGACTTTATTAGGAACTGCTTCGAAACGGTCGGGCAAAGAAGACACGGTAATATCAACCTGTCTGCCCGAATTAAAATATTCACTCGTACTCATATGATTTTTATATTTTGTACTGTTTCAAATAAGAACAGAATTAATATGAATAATATACCGGGGTTAATGAAAAATGATTGCATTTTTTCTTTTAAAGAAAGAAAAACACAATTTGAATCTGAGCTTGCCTGTGCGTTACTGTCGGTTATTTTAAAATAATTTTTATCCTTTACAATAAGAAGGAAGAATGACAGCAGGCCGAGAATACAGAAGGTTGCAACAAGAATATAGTCAAGCACAAAGAAGGCTTGCTTGCTTAACACTCCCGAGCTTTGCAGAATATCCAGCACAACAGCGTAAAAATTATTGATGAAATGAATAATTATCGACGGCAGAATTGAATTTGTTTTGCAGTCGACAAAAGCAAAAATCAGTCCGAGAATAAATGCAAAGGGAATCTGAGTAATGTTTCCGTGCATTGCTCCGAAAAGCAGGGATGAGGTTATAATAGCAAAAACATCGCCGTATTTTCTCAATGCTCCCATCAGAACGCCACGGAATGCAAATTCCTCTGCCAGAGCAGGTACAACAGCACTTGAGATAATATAAAGCAGAATTTCGGGGATTGAAGATACATTGATGGAAAAATTGACCTTGTTTTCAAATCCAAAGACAGAAAAGTTTGATATTATAATCGATGAAGCGAAGTTTGCAATCATAGCCACAGCCATTCCGATAAAAATAATGGGAATAAGCGTTCCGAGCTTGACATATTTCACTTTTACTGTTTCTGCTATTTTTCTGTTCGAGAATAAAAAATAGAAAAATGCTGGTAGAACAGCCGAAAAAACAGATATAAAAATATTCAGATAAAACAACGGAATTTTTTCAAATCGAATTTCAGGAATATACTTCAGTGCCTCATTTGAAACACTTGACAGAAAAAGCATTGTTGCATAGTACGCAAAAATAAAAAAGCCAAGACCGCTTGAAGTTTTCTGAACGGAGCGCCTGAGGCAGTATTTTTTGTAATCCTGTAAATCAGCGTCAGACGGAGTATTTATTATCATAATCTTATCACTTCCAATGAGCCTATTTTATCATATCATAGTGAATAATTCAAGGCGGCTCTTGAATATTGCATTGGACAATGATATAATTGCCATAAAGGTGGGAGATATATGAAGAAAATAATCTCAACGGTTTTGACAGCCGTAATACTGCTTTCCTGCTGTGTTTCGGCTTTTGCCACAGAGGACGAAGGCAGAGAGTTTTGTCTGAAAATCGTTCATACAAATGACATTCACTCCCGTGTTGTTGAAAACAGTAAGAGCGGAATTATCGGTGTGCCAAAGCTTAAAACCCTGATTGACAGTCACATAAAGGACTCCGATATGAATTTTGTCCTTGATTCGGGCGATACCTATCACGGTCAGTCAATAGCTACTCTTGTTCAGGGCGAGTCTATTGCGCAGCTTATCGGCGACTGCGGATATGACGCTATGACGGCAGGCAATCACGATTGGAATTACGGCAAGGATAGACTCAAGGAGCTTGTTAAAATTACAGATGAAAATGATATCAGAGATTTTAAAATGCTGACAGGAAATGTAATTAACAATGACGGTACAGCCTTTTTTGATGACGAATATCTGATAAAGTCTGTTGAAAAGAACGGCGAAACACTTAAGGTAGGCGTGTTCGGCGTAATTGACCCCCGGATATACAGCAAAACATCGCCGAGCAATGTTGCGGGAATTTCATTTACAGATATGAAGGAGTATTCCGAAAAGGCTGTTGATTATCTCGAGGCACAGGGCTGTCAGCTGATAATAGCTCTTACTCATTCCTACAGTCCCGTTCAGCTTGCATCAAGTGTTGACGGTGTTGATTTGTGGCTTGCAGGTCACGAGCATATAAAGCTTGACGAAACTGTCACTACTCCGAACGGAGAAAAGACCCGTGTTGTTGAAAACGGATATTATCTTTACGATGTCGGCTTGATTGAGCTTGACTTCGATTTAAACGAAAATAACGAGATTGAAAACCTTGAATACAAAACAAGCGACAAGGATTATTCCTTGTGTGCAGAAGTTGCTCCCGATGATACTGTGCTTTCTCAGCTTATCAAAATTCAGCAGGCTCAGAGCGTAATTCTCAACAGAGTTGTAGGCGCATCACCTGCCGACCTCGACGGTGTATGGGAGAATCTGAGAATTGATGAAACCAATCTCGGCAGAGCAGTAACAGACGCATATCTGCTCGAAACAGGCGCGGATGTTGCCTTTGAAAATGCAGGCGGTATCCGTGCTTCAATCAATAAGGGCGATGTAACCTACGGATATATTCTCAGCGTTATGCCCTACGGAAACTACATTGTAACAAAGCAGGTGTCAGGTCAGGATTTGCTTGATATTCTTGAAACATCAATTGACATTCAGATTAAAAGCATTGAAGCATATAACTCAGGCGTTTATGATGCTTGGCCTACAAACAGCGGAAGCACCCTGCAAATCGGCGGTATGACGGTAAAGTACGACATCACAAAGCCCTTTGGTGAGAGAGTACAATCCGCTTTTGTCGGAAGTAATCCACTTGACAAGGAAAGCAAATATACTGTTGCAACGAATAACTTTGTTGCAGTGTCAGATGTATATCCTCAGCTTGCACAAAAGGAGGAGTCAGGAGAGTTTTCTGCCTGCGACGAAGCATTTATTAAATACTTTGAGCAGGATCCTTCTGCAATACTTGACAGTGTCAATACTCAGAGAATGATTAGGGTTTCATCTCAGCCTGGTACACAGCCTGAAACCAATCCGACAGAAACAACCGCTCCTACCTCTACTGCACCGGCAGGAACAAACCCGACATCTTCAACCTCTGATGAGCCCACAACAAATAACGGAGCTGTGTCAACTCCCGATACTCCGAACAACGGCATTTCAACAGGCGCAGACCCGACGATTTATGTAGCAATAACACTGCTTTTAATTTCCGCTTCATCAATCTGTTTTTTCAGAAGAAGGCTGAATAGTAAATAATTTCAGATAATAATAAATGCTGTTTGCATAGATTCTCGTCTTTGCAAACAGCATTTTAATATTCTTACAGTCCCTACTATAATAAATCGCTGAGTATAGTATTAGAAACAAGAAATCCCTTCGGAGTAAAATGTGCGCTTTTATCGGTAAGTACCATAAACCCCATATCAGCGTATTTTTCAATCTTTTTCACCGTTGAATTTGGCTATGCTTCGCCGAATTTCATTTTGTATTCATCAAAATCAATACCGCTCACAAGCCTGAGAGCAAGCATAATATACTCCTCACGACTTCCGCCCTTGCAGTCAAAAACAGTCCTGTTACAGTAGAAATCGTCCATATTTCTGCCGTAATAAAAACGCTCACCGTTAAAAAAGGAATGAGCCGACGGACCTATTCCGATGTATTCACCGCATTTCCAATAATTTATGTTGTGTCTGCTCTCAAAGCCTTCCTTTGCAAAATTTGAAATCTCATATTGCTTAAAGCCGAGCCTTTCAAGATATTCAACAGCAGATAAAAATAATTCAGCCTGATAATCCTCGTCAGGCAGTGAAAGAGAGCTTTTTGCTTTGTCAAAAGCAGTTCCTTTTTCAATTTTCAGAATATACGATGAAATATGCTTTACTCCGCAGTCTGAGCAAAAGTCAATGGAGCGTTTCAGACTCTCTTTTGTCTGGAAAGGAATCCCCATCATAAGGTCGAGCGATATATTTTCAAAGCCTGAATTCTGTGCAAGCCTTACGGTTAATTCGGCTTCCTTAGCTGTATGTATCCTGCCGATTGCCTTTAGCTCCCTTTCGTCTGCACTTTGCATACCTACAGAAATTCTGTTGAAGCCTGTGCATTTAAGCAAATCAAAGTCAAGTGCCTTGCCCGATTCGGGATTTACTTCGGTTGTAATTTCTGCATTGTCAGCAATCTTAAAGCATTGCTTAATCTGATTTAGTAAGTACGACAGCCTTTCTGCTCCCAGAACACTCGGAGTTCCTCCGCCGAAATATATGCTTGAAACCTCTCTGTCGTTTTTTTTACTCCAGAATCTGATTTTGTCTGCAAGTGATTTTGTGTAGATGTCATATTCGGCTTCGCCAAGGCTGTGACTGTAAAAGTCGCAGTAGGGACATTTACTTTTGCAGAACGGGATATGAATATACAGTCCTATAGAATTGCTCATAAAAACCTCTGAAATATCTGTAAATGTGTTTGAGCCGGAAACAAAAGTTCCCGGCTCGATTTGGAAGGTATATGAAAAAAAATAAGGAAAAATCTGTTTTTCAACCTTTTACGGTAATATATTACAACATTTTAATCATTTTGTCAAGGTTTTGTATTATTTTATTTTTAAATTATTTCATTCGTTTTTGTTGACATATACAGCTTAAAAATAGTAAAATATAAAATTGAGAAAAATATATCTAAATGTAGTTGACTACGAAAGGAAAGTAGTTTTATGAGTTCATTAAGAGATGAGATAAGCAAGCGCAGAACCTTTGCGATTATTTCCCACCCTGACGCAGGTAAAACAACGCTTACCGAAAAGATTCTGCTTTACGGAGGTGCAATTAACCTTGCAGGCTCTGTAAAGGGCAAGAGAACTGCAAAACACGCAGTTTCCGACTGGATGGAAATTGAAAAACAGCGTGGTATTTCCGTTACATCATCTGTATTGCAGTTTAAGTATGACGGCTACTGTATTAATATACTCGACACACCGGGACACGAGGACTTCTCTGAGGATACTTACAGAACACTGATGGCTGCCGATTCTGCCGTAATGGTAATTGACGGCTCAAAGGGTGTTGAAAAGCAGACTATCAAGCTCTTCAAGGTTTGCGTTATGCGCAATATCCCAATCATCACTTTTATCAATAAGATGGACAGGGATGCTAAAAACCCCTTTGATTTGCTTGAGGATATTGAAAATGTACTCGGAATCAACACTTATCCAATCAATTGGCCGATAGGCTCAGGCAAGGAGTTTAAGGGAGTATTCGACAGAAATTCAAGAAAAATTCTGTCATTTACTGCAAACAACGGTCAGAAAGAGGTTGAGAAGAAGGAGCTTGCTCTCGATGATCCTGCTCTTGAGGAAACAATCGGAATTTATCATAAGCAGGATTTGTTTGACGATATTGAGCTTCTTGACGGTGCAGGCGATGAATTTGACCTTGATGCTGTCAGATGCGGAAAGCTGACGCCTGTATTCTTCGGCTCTGCTCTGACAAATTTCGGTGTTGAACCTTTCCTTGAGCAGTTCTTAAAGCTCACAACTTCACCCTTGCCGAGAGAAACAGTCAGCGAGGAAATCGACCCGATGTCCGAGGACTTCTCTGCATTTGTATTTAAAATTCAGGCTAATATGAACAAGGCTCATCGTGATAGAATTGCTTTTATGAGAATTTGCAGCGGAAAATTTGAGAAAAATATGGAGGTTTTCCATATTCAGGGCAATAAAAAGATGCGCCTTTCACAGCCTCAGCAGATTATGGCGCAGGAAAGAGAAATTGTTGACGAAGCCTATGCAGGCGACATTATCGGTGTGTTCGATCCTGGCATATTCTCAATCGGAGATACAATCTGCTCAGCAGGGCATAAGGTGCAGTTTAAGGGTATCCCGACATTTGCTCCCGAACACTTTGCGCTTGTGCGGCAGAAGGACACAATGAAGCGCAAGCAGTTTATAAAGGGAACAAGTCAGATTGCACAGGAGGGTGCAATACAGATTTTTCAGGAACTTGACGCAGGTATGGAAGAGGTTATTGTCGGCGTAGTCGGCGTTCTTCAATTTGATGTCCTCAAATACCGCCTTGAAAACGAATACAATGTTGACATTGTTATGGAAACGCTCCCTTATGAATATATCCGCTGGATTGTAAATGATGATATAGACCCCAAGATATTAGACCTTGCTTCGGACACAAAGCGTATTCAGGATTTAAAGGGAAATCATCTTCTGCTTTTCACAAGCTATTGGAGCATAAATTGGGCGCTTGAGCATAACAAGGGACTTGAACTCAGAGAATTTGGTACAAATTAAATCAGGAGGATATATGCTGTACGATAAATTGAAAAAATATTCAGACAGCGGCATATATCCTTTTCATATGCCGGGACATAAGAGAGTAAATATAAATCCTGAATCAACAATTCCGTATAATATCGACTTAACGGAAATTGACGGTTTTGACAATCTCCATAATCCCAGCGGCTGTATAAGGTCGGTCGAGAATAAGGCGGAAGATTTGTATTGTGCAAAGAGAGCGTTTTTGCTTGTCAACGGCGCAACAGGAGGAATACTCTCGTCAATTCGTGCAATGACCAATTTCGGTGATAAGGTAATTATGGCTCGGAACTGTCACAAATCTGTTTACAATGCTGTCGAGCTTTGTGGACTAAGGCCGAAATATATTCTGCCTGATTATGACAGCGAATACGGTATTTTCACTTCAGTATCACCGAGCAGTCTTGAAGCCCTGCTGAAAGAAAACACTGACGCAAGGCTTGTTATTATTACATCACCGACTTATGAGGGCGTAGCCTCTGATATCAAGTCTATTGCCGAAATATGTCACAGGTATAATGCAAGGCTGTTTGTTGACGAGGCTCACGGAGCGCATTTCCCGTTTTCAGACTGTTTCCCGAATGAAGCGGTAAAATGCGGAGCCGATGTTGCCGTAGTGAGCCTGCATAAAACGCTTCCGTCACTTACTCAGACCGCCCTGCTACTTACAAATGACGCTGAATTGACCGATTCACTGCAGGAAAATCTGTCTGTATTTGAAACAAGCAGTCCGTCATATATATTAATGAGTGCAATTGAATGTTGTCTTGATTTTATTTCAAAAAATAAAAGCTTATTTGAAATCTATAAAAAAAATCTGTCGTCATTCTATGCTTCGACAAAAGCTCTCGGAAGGCTGTCTGTTCTATATAATGACAATGCTTTTGCGGAGAAATGCTTTGATTTTGACCTTGGAAAAATAATCATTTCAACAAAGGACATTGCACTCAGCGGAACAGAGCTTGCAGAAATTTTGAGGGATGAATATAAAATTGAAACCGAAATGGCTTATAATTCTTATGTGATTGCAATGACCTCTGTATGTGATAAAAAAGAGGGCTTTGCTCGACTGAAAAATGCTCTGCTTGAAATTGATAAAGAATATAATAATTCTGAAACAGAAAAAAACAAGACCTTTATTCCAAAAATTCCGAATTTGAAATTTTTTGCAAACGATAGAAAAAGGCATAAATCTGACCTTATTCCTTTTGCTGATGCAAAGGGCAGGGTTGCCCTTGAATATGTATGGGCATATCCTCCCGGTGTTCCCTTGATTATTCCCGGGGAAATAATAGACGATGAGCTGATAAGTCAGATAAATGCGCTTACTTCAAGCAAAACTTCCATTAATTCCACACAAAATAATATGCCGAAATACATTTCAGTTGTCAAACCTGATTGACAAACAATGTATTGTGTGGTAATATCTATATATAAACCAATATTCTTACAAGGAGTATGATTACAATGAAAAGAATTAAGACTATTGAAACTCGTGACCTCAAGAAGAGCGTTAAGAACGGCGGCTGCGGCGAGTGCCAGACTTCCTGCCAGTCAGCTTGCAAAACCTCTTGTGGTGTTGCTAACCAGCAGTGCGAGAAGTGCCTCAGCGAGAAATAATTTTATTCTTAAAAATTAAGGAACAACAGCCGTTTTACCTTGAGGTTTAACGGCTTTCCTTTTGTCAAAACGGAGATATTATGATACATCAATATAAGCTAAACGGATATAACATAGTTCTTGATGTTTTCAGCGGCAGTGTTCACTGTGTGGACGAGCTTGCTTATGATGTCATAGAAATGTATGAAAACAACAGCAGAGAAGAAATAATAAAGGCTATGCTTGAAAAGTATTCCTCAAATCCCGAAATCAATGATCAGGAGATTAACGACTGCATTGACGATGTTGAGGAGCTTAAAAATCAGGGCAAGTTGTTCACAGAGGACAAGTACAAAGACCTTGCCTTTGATTTTAAGGCGAGAAATACTGTAATCAAGGCTTTATGCCTGCACATTGCCCACACCTGCAACCTGAACTGTGAATACTGCTTTGCAAGTCAGGGCAAGTATCACGGTGACAGAGCGCTTATGAGCTTTGAAACAGGAAAGAGAGCGATTGACTTTCTTGTTGAAAATTCGGGAAGCAGAGTAAATCTTGAGGTGGATTTCTTTGGCGGAGAACCTCTTATGAATTTCGATGTTGTCAAGCAGATTGTCGCTTATGCAAGGAGCATTGAAAAGGAGAAAAACAAGAATTTCCGATTTACCCTTACAACAAACGGAATGCTCGTTGACGATGATGTAATTGATTTTGCAAACCGTGAGTGTCACAATGTAGTTCTCAGCCTTGACGGCAGAAAGGAAATTCACGATAATCTCCGCAAAACCGTTAACGGAAAGGGAAGCTACGATATTATTGTACCTAAGTTTCAGGACTTTGTAAAAAAGAGAGGAAACAAGGGCTATTATGTGCGCGGTACCTACACTCACAACAATATCGATTTCACAAAGGATATATTCCATATGGCTGACCTCGGATTTACCGAGCTTTCAATGGAGCCTGTTGTATGCGCTCCCGACGACCCGTATGCACTTACATATGATGATTTGCCGATCCTGTTTGAACAGTATGAGATACTTGCAAAGGAAATGCTCCGCAGAGAAAAAGAGGGAAAGCCGCTTACATTCTATCACTATATGCTTGACCTCACAGGAGGACCCTGCATATACAAGCGTATTTCAGGCTGCGGTTCGGGAACAGAGTATATGGCTGTAACTCCTTGGGGAGAGCTGTTTCCCTGTCACCAGTTTGTAGGCGATCCGAAATACAGCCTTGGAAATATTTATGACGGTGTTACGAATACAGAAATTCAGAATGAATTTAAGCTTTGCAACGCATATGCAAGAGAGGATTGTAAGGACTGCTGGGCAAAGCTCTATTGCAGCGGCGGCTGTGCAGCAAATGCCTACCACGCAACAGGCTCTATTAACGGAATTTACGAGTACGGCTGTCAGCTTTTCAGAAAGAGAATTGAGTGCGCCATTATGATGAAGGTTGCTCAGTCGGAATCGGAATAAACATAAAGGGCGGCAGGTAATTCACCTGCCGCAGACTGTAGAAAAACTCAGATAGTCAGCAAATATAAGATTAATAACAATACTTTGCTATTATATCCAAGGCTCCCCTTTGAGGAAATTCCCCTAAAAGGGGAATTTCCTCAAGGAAAGGCTTTGCTATATCATAAAAGTTGACTATTGTTAACTTTTTGTTCCTACTTTTTCGACAAACTGTGCGGCAGGTAATTCACCTGCCGCTGATTTACATAAATAATCTCATAATATTTGCAGTTGCAAAGCACAGAATAATTCCAATTATTGTTGGAATCAGCATCGAAACGAGAGTCCACTTAAGACTTCCCGTTTCTTTTTTTATTGTAAGGCAGGTGGTTGAGCAGGGAAAGTGCATAATGCACATTATCATTGTGCAGACCGCCGTAATCACAGTCCAGCCGTTAGCAGTGAATAATTGGAGCAGCTGCTCATAGCTCGAATACTCAACCATTGAGCCTGTTGCCATATATGACATAATTATTATCGGGATTACAGTTTCATTGGCAGGAAATCCGAGTATAAACGCCATAACAATTACGCCGTCAAGACCTATGAGCTGTCCGAAAGGCTCAAAAAACTGTGTGCAGTATTGAAGCACCGAGTATTCTCCGATAAATATATTAGCCGTCAGCCAGATTATTGCACCGGCAGGTGCGGCAAAAATAACAGCTCTTCCAAGCACAAACAGCGTTCTGTCAAGAAATGACCGCACGATAGTCTTGATTATTTGCGGCTTGCGGTACGGAGGAAGCTCAAGTGCAAAGCCTGACGGCACACCCTTTGCAACCGTAACCGATAAAACCTTTGATATGCAAAGCGTTGCAAGCACACATAATACAATGATTCCAAGCAGAATGACAGCCACCTGTAATGAAGCGGCAAACCCAAATGTACTGCCTGCAAAAAACATCATAATAATGGCAATAAGCGTTGGAAATCTTCCGTTGCAGGGCATAAAATTATTTGTTAGAATTGCAATCAGCCGTTCCTGCGGTGATTCAATTATTCTGCATCCCGTCACACCGCAGGCATTACAGCCTATGCCCATAGCCATAGTCAGAC
>CALZCU010000002.1 GCA_945632055.1 uncultured Ruminococcus sp.
AAAAGTTCATCTCCACCCCTCAGTCATTTTGCAAGCAAAATGACAGCTCCCCTCGCAAAAGGGGAGCCTTGGATGTAATAGCAAAGTATTGTTATTATTAATCTTATATTTGCTGACTATCTGAGTTTTCTACAGACTGAAATGCCGCAGTTGCCAAAAACAACTGCGGCATTTTGTGTTTCCTTAACAATCAGATTTTGTCTGCAATCTCGCCAAGGCGCTTATAGATGCTGTTTTCGGGAACATAGCCTCTGACAAACGAAAGCGGATATACATTTGTGTTTCTGCCGACAACAGATCCGGGATTCAGCACGCTGTTACAGCCGACCTCAACAAAGTCGCCGAGCATTGCGCCGAACTTTTTGACATCGGTTTCAACCCTTTCTCCGTCGCACAGAACGGTGACAAGGCTCTTGTCGCTCTTGAGGTTTGATGTGATGGTGCCTGCGCCCGTATGAGCCTTATAGCCGAGGATACTGTCGCCGATATAATTGTAGTGCGGCACCTGAACTCCGTCAAACAGAATGGAGTTTTTAAGCTCCGTTGAGTTGCCGACAACAGCTCCCTTGCCCACAATTGCACTTCCCCTTATGAAAGCACAGTGGCGGATTTCAGCGTCCTCGCAGACAATCAGCGGGCCGCCGAGATAAGCCGAAGGAAAGACTGTTGCGCTCTTTGCAACCCAGATGTTCTCTCCCCTCTGCTCGTAGATTTCAGGGTCGAGAGTTTTGCCCAACTCAATGATAAAATCCTTGATTTTCGGCAAAGCCTCCCACGGAAATTCCACGCTCTCAAGCAGGGGCTTTGCTATAGTCCTGCTGTAGTCAAAAAGGTTTTTTGCAAGTAGATTTTCGTTAGTCATTTTATTCTCTCCTATCCTATTTTCACATTAAATTCAATATACTAAATCTCAATAAAAAACAGCCAATATCCGTTTGCGTCCTTTCCTGCAACAAACTCCACGGAACAGCTTTCATACTTTGAAAAAACATAGGATTTGCCGTTTTGCGGATTTATAACAGTCGCACAGCCACCTGTGTGCTTCCACTTTTCAGAAAAAACATTAAAGCCCTTAATAATAAAGCTGTCCTTAGAGGTTTTTCCGATAAATCTGTAATTATTAGCCATTGTCATCAGTACTTCCTTTGTATTTTAAATCGCCCAACAGCTTTCTGTCCAAGCCTGTCTTTCTGAAGATGAAAGCCACAACAAAAGCGCAGATAACGCCGAGCAGGATTCCCGTCAGAACATCGGACGGAAAATGAACATAGTTATACAGCCTTGAAAACGCAATCAGCACTGCAACTGCAAGTGCAGGTATTCCGAAGCGTTTATCACGCATCAGAAGCACCGTTGCCGCCGCAAAGGAAGAACAGCTGTGTCCCGACGGAAAGCTGTAGCCGTGCGGAGGTGCAACAAACGGCTGAATTGCAGGATTTTCAACAAACGGCCTTGGACGGGCAACAAAATGCTTGAGTCCCAATTCGCCAATCAAATAGCCGAGAATCACTGCGCTGAGAACCATTGCGCCTGTTGCTCTTGTTTTGCGGAAGCACATCAGAATTACGGCTGTAATAATCCATATGCCGCCTACCTCGCCGATATAGCTGAAAAATGCCATAATGTAATCAAGGAACACACACTTAAATGTGCTCTGTATAAAATCAAGTATTGAAAAATCGATTGCGTAAAGCATTTCCAAAAAAGACAATACCAAGCACCTCTATTCATATATTATCAGATTGTATCAGTTTTTTCAATGAGTACGCTGAAATTATTATTTCTCAAACTGCCGCAGTTTTGCATAAAGAGCTTCGTCCACAACAGCCTCAACCTCAACTCCGTCAGACACATATTCCTCACAGATAAAAGTTCCCTTTGTGCGGATTTCATTTGCAAGTCCTGCATTTGTAAAGGGAATCAGGAGCTTTACCCGTTTCATTCTGACAGGCAGATTCTCATCAATTTTGTTCAGCAGTTCGTCTATTCCCGTACCGTACTTTGCACTGATTCGCACATAGGAACGAAAATCCTGAGCAAGAACGCTCTCATCAAGCAAATCACACTTATTAAGAACCGTAATAATCGGGGTATCGCTGCAGCCGAGCGACTCGAGCAAGTCGGTAGTCACCTTCATATGCGTTCTCGCTTCCTCGCTTGACGCATCGCACACATTCAGAATGATGTCCGACTGCGCCGCCTCCTCAAGAGTTGAGCGAAATGCCTCTACCAGATGGTGAGGAAGTCTGCGCACAAGTCCAACCGTGTCGATAAGCATAACCGTAACTCCGCTTGGGAGCTTCAAGGCTCTTGATGTCGGGTCAAGCGTTGCAAACAGCTTGTCCTGTGCAAGCACTCCTGCGTCTGTCAGGTAATTCATCAGCGTTGACTTTCCTGCGTTGGTATAGCCTACGATTGCAACGGTGATTACACCGTCCTTCTCTCTCCTTTTGCGAAGCATACTGCGGTGCTTTTCAAGGTCGGCAAGCTCCTCCTTGAGCGTTTCCATTTTTCGCCTTATGTGCCGTTTGTCGGTTTCAAGCTTTGTTTCGCCCGGACCTCTCGTGCCGATACCGCCGCCGAGCCTTGACATTGCAATTCCCTTTCCCGTAAGCCTTGGGAGCATATATTTAAGCTGTGCAAGCTCAACCTGAAGCTTGCCCTCCTTTGAACGGGCTCTCTGTGCAAAAATATCAAGTATCAGCGTTGTCCTGTCGATTACCCTGACATCGGTTTCCGCTTCAATATTTTTAATCTGCGTGGGTGAAAGCTCGCTGTCAACAACTATGAGGTCAATCTCCTGAGCCTTGCATATTTCGCTGATTTCATCAAGCTTTCCCGTTCCGACATAGGTTGCCGTTTCAACCCTGCTCAGGTTTTGCGTTACGGAAAGCACAGGCTCTGCTCCTGCGCTTTTTACAAGCTCAAACAGCTCGTCAAGCGAAGCCTGAGCGTCATACTCGCCTGTATCAACACTGACAAGCAGGGCTCTTGTAATCTTTTCTTCATTGCTTTTAAGTTCCATATTTTGTCCTTTATTTCACTTTTTATATTACTTTTTATTTTATTTTCGACTTTCAATTTTTGAAGCTCTTTACTATTCTGTCAATTAGTAGTATAATATATAAGTATAATTTTGTAAACAACTTTCCGAGGTCTTTTATATGGATAATAAATATGATGTCATAATTGTCGGAACAGGTGCGGCAGGCTTGTATGCGGCTTTGAATTTTCCTGAGGATATCAGCGTTCTGCTTGTGTCAAAGCGTGAGCTTCCTCTGTCAAACAGCTCGCTTGCTCAAGGCGGAGTTGCCTGTGTGCTTGACACTATTCACGACAGCTACAAGCTCCACATCAACGACACCTTGATTGCAGGAAAATACAAGAACAACCTTTCCTCTGTGGAAAAGCTTGTTTCCGAGGGGCCTGCCGATGTTCTGAAAATCAAGGAGCTGGGCGTTGACTTTGATTTAAATCCCGACGGTACAATGTGCAAGACCCTTGAAGCCGGTCACAGCCGCCACAGAATCGTTCATCACAAGGACTCAACAGGCAAGGCTATTGTTGACAAGCTGATAGAAGTCGTTGCAGAGCTGCCCAATGTTACTATCTGCGACAATGCCCTTGTATATGCAATTGATAAGGCGCTTAACGGCTTTTATATCAGTATTTTAAAGGACGGAAAAAGCTTTCATTACGGCTGTAGCTACTGCCTGCTTGCAACAGGCGGCATAGGCAGAGTCTATAAATACACCACAAATTCAGCAATCGCAACGGGCGACGGAATCGCCTTTGCCTATATGCTCGGCGCAAAAATCAGCCACCTTTCAAGAGTTCAGTTCCACCCCACTGCATTTGCCGCAGAAAAGGACAGGGAACGCTTTTTGATAAGCGAGGCTGTAAGAGGTGAGGGAGCTGTTCTGCTCAACTGCAACGGCGAACGCTTTGCCTTTGATTACGACAGCAGAGGAGAGCTTGCTCCGAGAGATGTTGTATCAGACGCAATTATCAGGGAGTCAATCAAAACCAACAGCGAGAGCTTTTATCTTGACATAACGTACAAGCCTGCTGATTTTCTGAAACAGCGTTTCCCGATGATTTACGAGAGATGCCTTGAGGAGGGCGTTGACATTACCAAGGACAGGATTCCTGTTTTTCCATGCCAGCACTATCTGATGGGTGGAATAAATGTTGACCTAGACGCAAAAACCTCGATTGACGGACTGTATGCCGCAGGAGAATGTTCGCACACAGGCGTTCACGGTGCAAACCGTCTGGCAAGTAATTCCTTGCTTGAGGCACTTGTATTTTCACGCTCTGCTGCACAGGATATTACACGCAGGATAAAAAGCCACGGAAGAAAGCCGCTCGGAATTGAGCCTGCCTACAAGCCTGTTGAAGGCAAGCCGATGCCGCAGGGCTGTCGCTCGCAGATAAGAGAAATATTGCAGGACACATATTTTGTAATTCCGAAGCCCGAAAAATACGAGGAAAGCTACAGACGGGTTGAGGAAATCCTTAATTCACTTTTCAGCGAGGATTATGAAATCACATCTGACCTCGTTGAAGCCAGAAGCACTGCAATTGTCGCAAGTATAATTCTTGATGAAGTACGGGAGGGTATAAACCTATGATTATTAACAGCATTTATGTTGACGAGCTTATTAAAAAAGCATTGCTTGAGGATATTAATTACCTCGACACCACAACAGACTACCTCATTGATGAGAATCAGGAAAACAGCGCAAAATTCCTTGCAAAGAGCGACGGAGTTCTCTGCGGAATTGAAATTGCCCTGCGTGTGTTTGAGCTTTTACAGCCGACAGGCTTTGAAGCCAAGGTTTACAAAAAGGACGGCGACAAGCTCAGAAAGGGCGACATAATCGCAGAAATTCACGGAAAAACAAGAACGCTTTTAAAGGGAGAACGCACTGCGCTCAACCTCATTCAGCATATGAGCGGTGTTGCAACGGCAACTAACAAGGCTGTTGAAACAGTAAAGGGCACAAACGCTTCAATTGCAGACACAAGAAAAACTCTGCCGGGTATGCGCCCTCTGCAAAAGTATGCAGTAACAGTCGGCGGCGGCAGAAACCACCGCTACAATCTGTCTGATGCCGCAATGCTAAAGGACAACCACATTGACGCAGGCGGCGGAATCGCAAACGCAGTCGCAAAATTAAAAAGCAGGCTCGGTCATATGACAAAAATCGAGCTTGAGGTCAGAAACCTTGACGAATTACAGCAGGCGCTTGAAGCAGGCGTTGATGTAATTATGCTCGACAATATGAGTCCTGAGCTTATGAAGCAGGCTGTTGAGATCACAGACGGCAGAGCCTTGCTTGAAGCAAGCGGCGGAATTACTGACGAAACACTGCGTGAAATTGCCGAAACAGGCGTTGACATCATTTCTATGGGTGCGCTCACACACTCTGTTAAGGCATTTGATATTTCGCTTAAAATTTCCGACTGATATTTTATCAGCATAACAGCTTTTTTATATTCTGTTCTGTGTTTTACACTGTATTGTGGAAAATAACAAATGCAGACAATTTTACGGCAATTATTTTGTTGACTTATCGGATAAAATGTGGTAAAGTTGGAATAATTGCTGTATGCCGTAGGGCATACATTGGGGAGGATAAAGAATGTTAAGAGATTTAAAGCCGACCGACAGGGTATGCGGTTTTGATGTGCGGCCGGGTCATTATCTTGTTAACGGTGCAACACCGGTGCGTGGAGGAGTGAACTTTACTATAAGCTCCTTTTCGGCAACCTCTTGCACACTTCTGCTTTTTAAGCCGCTTGAGAAAAAACCATATGCAAGGATTCCGTTTCCCGAATCCTATAAAATCGGAAACACCTATTCTATGATTGTTTTCGGTCTGGAAATAAACGAATTTGAATATGCCTATTCCTTTGACGGACCTTATGATGAAAGCAAGGGCTTGATTTTTGACAAGGATAAATATATCCTCGATCCGTACGCAAAGGCTGTTACGGGACAGAGCGGCTGGGGCAACAAGCAGGACCCCGAATGTACCTACAAGGCAAGGGTTGTTTCAAACGATTACGACTGGGGAAATTTCAAAAAACAGACTCTCCCCTTTGAAGAGCTTATTATTTATGAATTGCATGTAAGAGGCTTTACACAGGACAAGTCCTCGGGTGTTGAAAACCCCGGCACATTTGCAGGCATAAGAGAAAAAATACCCTACCTCAAGGAGCTTGGCGTAAATGCTGTTGAGCTTATGCCTATTTTTGAGTTTGACGAAATGGGCGCTTCGAGAACCTTTAACGGTGAAAAGCTCTTTGACTATTGGGGCTACAACACCGTCGGCTTCTTTGCGCCTAACACAAGCTACGAGTCCGACCACGAGCATAACTGCGAGGGCAGGGAGCTTAAAGGTCTGATTCGTGAGCTTCAGGAAAACGGTATTGAGGTTATTTTAGATGTCGTATTCAACCACACCGCCGAGGGCAACGAGCTTGGTCCGTTCTTCTCGTTCAAGGGAATCGACAACAACATCTACTATATGCTCACTCCTAACGGAAAATATTACAACTTCAGCGGCTGCGGAAATGTTCTCAACTGCAACCACCCGATTGTTCAGCAGTTCATTCTCAACTGTCTGAGATATTGGGTTGCTCAGTACAGAGTTGACGGCTTCCGCTTTGACCTTGCTTCAATTCTCGGACGAAACGAGGACGGCTCTCCTATGGACAAGCCTCCGCTTCTAAAGAGCCTTGCCTTTGACCCTGTTCTTAGCAATGTCAAGCTGATTGCTGAAGCATGGGACGCAGGCGGACTTTATCAGGTCGGAAGTTTCCCCTCATGGAACCGCTGGGCTGAGTGGAACGGAAAATACCGTGACGATATGCGCCGCTTCCTTAAGGGTGACGGTCATCTTGCCTGGGACGCCGCACACAGGCTGACAGGCTCAAAGGATTTATATGACCCTACCTACAGAGGCAACAATGCTTCGGTAAACTTCATCACCTGCCATGACGGCTTCACGCTCTATGATATGTACTCCTACAACGAGAAGCACAACTATCAGAACGGCTGGAACAACACCGACGGCGCAAACGACAACAACAGCTGGAACTGCGGTGCAGAGGGTGAAACCAATGACAGCGCAGTCAACGAGCTTCGCCGCAAAATGTGCAAAAATGCCTTTGCTACGCTGATGTGCAGCCGAGGTGCGGCGCTCTTCCTTGCAGGCGACGAATTCTGCAACACCCAATTCGGCAACAACAACGCATACTGTCAGGACAATATTGTTTCGTGGCTCGATTGGAGCAGACAGAATCAGTACAGAGATGTGTTTGAGTTTTTCAAATATATGATTTCGTTTCGCAAGCGTTTTCATGTAATCACCGCCAACAGACGAGAAGCTACCTGTAGTTTTCCTCCCGAAAGTATACATTCCTGTATACCCTGGAACACTGATTTTGACGGAAACACAAGAATGATAGGCGTTATGTACGCAGGTGCAGACAAAAACAATCCTGCGCTTGACGAGATTGTGTACTTCGGAATCAACGCATATTGGGAAGATGTTAATGTTGAACTGCCTGCGCTTCCGACAGGCTATGTGTGGAAGCTGTATGTTGACACAGGCAGAAGCAAGAACGATGTGATTGTTGAGGACAGAAACATTCTGCTCCGTGAACGCTGTATCACAATGCACGGAAGAACAGTTATTGCCGCTGTTGCTCACAAGCTGTATTAATAAAATAAAAATTAAACTAACAGCAGACTTCGCAAAATCTGAAGCCTGCTGTTTTTTTAGTTTATGCTGATATTTGTATCAGCCCTTTGCCGAATCGTCAAGAGAGTCGATTATTCCTGCAAGAAACCGCTGAATATCGGTTACATTCTTAACATCAATTTTGCCTGATGCGTCTGTAACAATTGCATTGCACCTCTGAATGGGTGTAAGCTCAGTAATGCCTGCAAGGTACTTGCTGATAAGCGTTGCGTCCTGAATATTCACCCTGCCGTCGAGGTTTACATCGCCCTTCAGGAATATGCTGTAATCAAAGGCATCTTTTATTTCAACAGGCTCTTCCCTGCCTATGTCAACAAATCTCAGTCCTGTCTGTGCCGCATAGCTTTCCGCTGCAGTTGAAGCATAACCGTTGATTGTAAAATCGGGAATATCAATTGCTTTGAAGTCAACCTCCCACATACCCGTTGTTCCGAACGCAAATTCGCCTATTGACTCAATATTCCTTCCGAGTGTAACGCTTCTGAATGAACATCCTCTGAACGCTCCATCACTTATCTCTCTCAGACTTTCGGGGAATACGGGAGAGGTCAGAGCTTTGCAGGAGGAAAATGCCTGCGAGCCTATAGTTTCCAGCTCGTTTCCGAATTTTATTTCTTTCAGATTAATACAATTTGCAAATGCCGACTGACCGATTGTTTTAAGCGAGTCGGGAAGTGAAACTGAAACAAGCTCACTGCAATTGTAAAACGCCGGACCGTCTATTGCTGTTACGCCCTCGCAAAGCGTGATTGATTCCAGCAAAGGCATATTGTCGAACAAGCCTGACGAAATAATCGATATTGTTCCCGGAATGGTCAATGAGGTAATATTCCGATATCCTTCACTGCTGTTTGAAAAGTCCTGCGTAAAGCCTTTTACGGTAAGTCCGTACAGCTCAGAGGGAATTACCATTTCCTGTGACACTCCGTAATATCCGTCAAGCAGAACCTCACGGGTTTCAATATCGCCCTTAGCGGTGTATACAAGCGGTTTTTCCGTATCATAAACAACCTTAACAAGAATATCACCGCTTTTTGAATCAATACTAAAGCTGTTACCCGATTTTGTGAACGAGGTCTGCTCTGATTCAAGATTTGTAATCTCTCCGATAAAGCTCTCTATCACACACTCCTTGTCGGTCAGCTTTATTTGCGGAACAAAACCGTTGCCGAAGTATTCTGAATAAGCCGAAACAGATAATCCGCTGTTGTTGCTTATTCCGTTCTGCGAGTACAGCTCAACCTGAGCTTCGGTGCAGTTGTTGATGTTCGGAGAAATTGAGTATCCGTAAAAATATGTATTTGCACTGTTGTTGCCGTAAATTTTAGTATTCTTTATACTGCAATCCTCAATTGTCAGCTCTGAGAAATAGCCGCAAAATGATGCCGCCATTAATTCAGCCTTGATTTTTGCATTATCAATACTGCAATTCTGAATTACAGAATTATCAGCGTTTGACGCTATCAAACAGGCTGAGCCCTTTGAATCAATGCTGAAATCGGAAAACGATATATTTTTGATTGTTGCACCGGAAAGTATGCCGAATATGCTTGCATTGTTCTGAAAATCACCTGTCATAGTGAAGTTCTTAAATGAGTGACCGTTACCGTCAAAAACTCCCTTAAACGGAGCTTTGGTGAAAATTTGGTTTATTTCATTACCGCCGAAATCAATGTCTGCATTTACGACAATTTTCTTTATGTTTTTATCTCTGTTATTCTCAACTCTGTTGTAAAGCTCATAATAATCCTCGGCAGTATTAATTGTGTATGAAAAATAAGCAATTTCATCCATTTTGTCTTTCAGCAGACAGCAGTTATTATCAACCGTATTCTGCGATACACTGCCGTCATTAATTACAGTCTTTGCCTGACTTATCTGATTATTGAGCCTGCGTATGGTGTCGGCGTCAACAGCAGGGTCGGGCGTAATTGCTTCTGCTTCTTTGACAAGAGCCTCAAGCTGAGATTTATCCGCTCCGTTTATGTTCGAGGTGAAAGCCTTTATTGCGGCACAGCCGAATGTGTTGTCATCTGCAACATCAATCCACTGTCCGTCCTTTAAGCTCATACTTGCACCGTGAAGCTCGTTCTCATTGTCGCCTTTATGCTTTAGTAAAAGGTCTGATTTCTTATTTATTACAACGGAAAATGTATCGCCTGCATCAAAGCTTATTCCGTCGGGGCAGTCAATATTATAGATACCCGTAAAATCCTCCGATGCGTCAAATCGGGACATAAGCTCTCCGTCAACGGGATTTGCAAAGCCCTCATTTAATTTATAGATTTCAACGCTCACATCAAACGCTCCGATTACGGAAAGGCTTATCTGTTCGAGCCTTTCGGCTGATTTTGCAGTAAAAATATTTGCCGCCGCTTTTTCATCAAATGCAGACTCATCGGTAATCTGATGCTGATAAATGTTGTCATACTCATCAACGCTCTGCATAGTAAAGCTTGTAAGTCCGTAGGGCGGAGTTTCGTAGGACATCCAGAAGTAACCCTCGTAGCCTTCGGCAGTCGAACCGCCGCCCTCGCCCCAGCTGTTCTTGCACAGCCACGCTCCGTCATTTTCGGGCTTCATAAGCGGATTGAAATTATCCCTGCTGAAGCTGTCATCCCAGCCGACAACTGCAACAACATGGCTTTGATTGCTCGTTCCGTCAATTGAACTGCCGTTGTCATAGTACGCTTCCATACCGTCAACCGTATATGTATTTGAATGGAAGCAGTTGTAATGAAGGGTCACAGCTCCGCTGTCCATTATCGTTTTTTTAATCAGATTTTTGTCATTTGAAAGCTCTTTATAGTTTCTGAGCCTGTAATCGGAGAAAAAACGGAACGCTTCCGAATAGCCTGTATTCCATCCGCTGTACGGCAAAAGGCTTTCGGGATATACTCCGTAGCCCGATGAAAGTCCGGTTGCAACGAATAACGGAAATCCGCCGCCCGTACCCTTGAGAGGGTCACCGTTGAAATCGTTATAGAATTTCGAGGTTTTATCCTCAAAGTTGGTATGATAGTACCAGGAGTTTCCGCCCTCTGACAAATCAAGCTCGGCAGACGGATTTTCTCCTTCCTTTGAAGCCAATTCAGGCTGTGAAAGAATATTCGACTCAATTGAAGCGGTTGAGGCAAAATCCCAGCACAAGCCCTCTCCGCCCTGATTTCTGACGGGTGTAACACGCTTTTCATCACGCAAATCGTAGCTTGACGGAAGCAGATTTTCATCAACCTTAACATCATTATTAAGCTCGGTTATGTCAACCTCATTTCCGTCTCCGTCATAATAAACGGTCAGGTTATTGTGATAAACAGGTTTTATCACTCCTATGCCGTTTTCCTTTTCAGCCGCTGTGACAGAAAAAGAGCCTGCACAGCCGCCGACAATAAGTGCAGAGAGAAGAATTGAAATTATTTTCTTACGCATAATACACCTCGGATTGTCAGTATGTAATCTTTTATTTTTATTTTCCTATATCTGTATTATAATTTATCCGATTGTAAAAGTCTACAAATTTTATAATTTACTTGAAAAACCAAGTTAAAAAATATATACTTTTTATATGATTTGTTTTTTGGAGGCAGCTATAAAACTAAAACAATGAGCGTAAACGAAAGAAAATTCAAGGAATATATTGTAAGCAACACAAAATAGCCAAGTGCTTCGACAAGCAATTCGGGCAGACAGATTGATATTATCAAATCTTATTTGCCCGACCATCTTTAAGCAGATTCCTATAAAGTAAAATAAAATCAATTCTTGATTTTGAATTTTTGATATGATACAATATAAAGGTATACATATACAATTAACAAAATATATCGAAAGGATTGATAATAATGAAAAGCTCAGTTTTAAAGGACGGCATCAATGCCGCTCCTCAGCGTACACTTTTACACGCTTTAGGTCTTACCGATGAAGAAATCAAAAAGCCTTTAATCGGTATCGTCAGCTCCAAAAACGATATTGTTCCCGGTCATATGAACATTGACAAGGTTGTTGAGGCTGTTAAAATGGGCGTTGCACTTGCAGGCGGCGTTCCGATTGTATTCCCTGCGATCGCTGTTTGCGACGGCATTGCAATGGGACACGAGGGTATGAAGTATTCTCTTGTTACCCGTGAGCTTATTGCAGACTCAACCGAGGCTATGGCTAAGGCTCACGCATTTGACGGTCTTGTAATGGTTCCCAACTGCGACAAGAATGTTCCCGGACTTCTTATGGCGGCGGCAAGACTCAACATTCCCTCTATCTTTGTCAGCGGCGGTCCTATGCTTGCAGGCAGAGTTGACGGAAAAAAAATCAGCTACTCAACTGTTTCCGAGGCAGTTTCACGCTTTAAGGTAGGCGAAATTGACGAGGAAAAGCTCAGCGAATATGAAAACAATGCCTGCCCGACCTGCGGCTCCTGCTCGGGTATGTTCACAGCTAACTCAATGAACTGCCTGACCGAGGTTATCGGTATGGGACTTAAGGGCAACGGCACTGTTCCTGCTGTTTATTCACAAAGAATACAGCTTGCAAAGCACGCAGGTATGCAGATTATGGAGCTTGTCAGGAACAATATCCGTCCCCGTGACATTATGACAGAGGAAGCCTTCAAAAACGCTCTTACTGTTGATATGGCTCTCGGCTGTTCAACCAACACTATGCTTCACCTCCCTGCTATCGCACACGAGTGCGGAATCGATTTGCATCTTGACATTGCAAACGAAATCTCCGCTAAAACTCCCAACCTCTGCCACCTTGCTCCTGCCGGCGAGCATTTCATTGAGGAGCTGAACGAAGCAGGCGGAATTTATGCAGTAATGCACGAGCTTACAAAGCTTGACCTGCTCAACACCTCGCTTCTCACCTGCACAGGCAAAACTGTCGGCGAGAACATTGAGGGCTGTGAAATCAAGAATACCGAAATCATCAGAACTGTTGCAGAGCCTTACAGCAAAACAGGCGGCATTGCAGTTCTCAAGGGCAACCTTGCTCCCGACGGCTGTGTTGTAAAGAGAAGCGCAGTTGCTCAGGAAATGATGCACCACAAGGGCTTTGCAAGAGTGTTTGACTGCGAGGAGGACGCTCTGAATGCAATCTATGACGGAAAAATCAACGAGGGCGATGTTGTTGTTATCCGTTACGAGGGTCCCAAGGGCGGTCCGGGAATGAGAGAGATGCTCAATCCTACCTCTGCAATTATGGGAAGCGGCCTCGGCAACTGTGTTGCACTCATCACCGACGGCAGATTCTCAGGCGCAACAAGAGGAGCCGCAATCGGTCATGTTTCCCCCGAAGCTGCTGTAGGCGGTCCTATTGCTCTTATTGAGGAGGGCGACACAATCGAGATTGATATTCCTGCAAACACAATTAATGTACTTGTTTCAGACGAAGAGCTTGCAAGGCGCAAGGCTTTGTGGACTCCCAGAAAACCGAAAATCACATCGGGCTATCTCTCACGCTATGCAAAGCTTGTTTCCTCAGGCGCACAGGGCGCAGTTCTTGATTAATAGTTAATCTGCACAAAATATTATCGAAAAATTATAACTTTTGAAGCATTTATTCATCAAAAAAAGCAATCTGCACAATTCACCCTTTACTCTGTTGGGCAAAGGGTGAATTTTTTTATTTCTCCTTTTTTCGGTTGTATATTTTATACAAATATGATATAATAATTTAGACTTAATTCACACAATTGTTGAAATTGATATAATAGTGTCGAATAAACATATTTTGAGAATGAAAGGAGTTTTCTTTTTTGAAACAGTATGATGCTAAAAAAATATTAAATATTGCGCTTGCAGGCCACAGCGGATGCGGAAAAACCTCGGTTGCAGAGTCAATTCTGTATCTTGCAAAGGCAAGCGACAGACTCGGAAAGATTGCAGACGGCAACACAACGCTCGACTTTGACGCAGAGGAAATCAAAAGACAGGCGTCAATTATGACCGCTGTTGCTCCGATTGAATGGAAAAACACAAAAATTAACCTCATTGACACTCCCGGTCTTTTTGACTTTGCAGGAGGAGTTGCAGAGGGAATGAGAGCCGCCGACACTGCTCTTATTGTTGTGTCGGGCAAGGACGGCGTCAGCGTGGGAACGGAAAAGGCTGTTGAAGCCGCAACCAAGGCAGGACTTACAAAGGTGTTCTTCGTAAACGGTCTGTGCGACGAGGACGCTCGCTTCTACAGAGTTTTTGAAAACCTCAAGGCTACCTTCGGTCCGTCCGTATGTCCTGTTGTAGTTCCCTACATCGTTAACGGTCAGGCTAATACATATGTCAACCTCTTTGACTACAAGGCTTATGAATATGCACCGGACGGCTCTGTAAAGCCCACAGCACTTCCCGATATGGGTGCAAGGCTTGAGGGACTTCGAGAGGCTATCAAGGAGGCTGTTGCCGAAACAAGCGAGGAGCTTCTTGACAAGTTCATTATGGGTGAGGAATTTACTCCCGAGGAGATTATCCTCGGCGTTAGTCAGGGCGTCAAGGACGGCACAATCTGCCCCGTATTCTGCGGTGACGCTCACAACACCTTTGCAATTGACCAGCTTCTGAACAGCCTTACCTGGCTTGCTCCAAGTGCTGCTGACAAGAGCGGCGAAATCGGTGTTGACATTGACGGCGAGCCTGTTGAGGTTTCCGTCAACGAGAACGGTGCCGCTGCCGCTGTTGTTTTCAAAACAGTTGCCGACCCGTTCATCGGCAGACTGTCATACATCAAGGTCGTTTCGGGCAAGGTTGCTCCCGACACACCCCTTATCAATATGCGCACGGGCGCTCAGGAAAGAGTAACAAAGGTGCTTGCAATGTGCGGCAAAAAGCAGGTCGATGTGGATTACATCGGCGCAGGCGACATCGGCGCAATTCCCAAGCTCACCTCCACCAAAACAGGCGACACACTCTGCTCGCCGCTTCGCAAGGTAGTGCTTGACGGCATTGACTACCCTGTTTCCTCCTACACAATGGCTATTTACCCTGCAAAGAAGGGCGATGAGGATAAGGTTGCTCAGGCTCTTGCAAAGCTCAGTGATGAGGATCCCACAATCAAAGCCGTTACAAATCACGAAACACACGAAATGCTTGTTTCAGGCTTGGGCGAACAGCATCTTGATGTTGTAATTTCAAGGCTGAAGTCAAAATATAATGTTGACGCTTCGCTTCAGAAGCAGAAAATCGCCTACAGAGAAACTATCCGCAAAAAGGTTTCGGCACAGGGCAGATACAAAAAGCAGTCGGGCGGTCACGGACAGTTCGGTGATGTATGGATTGAATTTGAGCCGTGCGACTCAGACGATCTGGAATTTGCCGAGCGTGTTGTAGGCGGTGCAGTTCCCAAAAACTTCTTCCCCGCCGTTGAAAAGGGCTTGCGTGAATCAATCAAAAAGGGTGTGCTTGCAGGCTATCCTACCGTAGGCATCAGGGCAACTCTCTATGACGGCTCATACCACCCTGTTGACTCCTCGGAAATGTCGTTCAAAACTGCCGCAAGCCTTGCGTACAAGAATGGTATTCCCAACGCTTCTCCGACGCTTTTAGAGCCTATCGGAAGCCTAAAGGCTTATGTTCCCGACGCTAATATGGGCGATGTTATGGGAGAGGTAAACAAGCGCAGAGGCAGGGTGCTTGGTATGTCGCCTGCCGACAACG
>CALZCU010000003.1 GCA_945632055.1 uncultured Ruminococcus sp.
TACGGACGATTTTTCAAGCTCTATATGTACACGGCGCTTGCTCCCATACCGCTTTCAACCTTTGCTGGCGAGCCTACGCAGAATGTCGGTAAGAGCTTCTTCAAAAGCTACTGCGCAGTCTGCCTTGAGGGTGCAGTTATCGTTTTAGCCTGCCTAATATTCTCCCTGTTCGTAACTTCACCGCCTGTGGTAGCAACAGACGCTTCACCGGTTACAATGACTTGGGCATATATCGGTGAACTGATATTCAATATGCTTGTCCTTGTCGGCACGGTAAAGATGTCCGACCGTATCATTCGTGAGATGATGGGGCTTTAAATTTTCTTTTGAATTCTATTGACACATAATGATTTTATAATTATAATATAATTATGGATATGATACAGTTTGAATGGGATAATAATAAAAATGCGATCAACAAAAAGAAGCATAAAATATCCTTTGAAGAAGCCAAAACCGTATTTTATGATGAAGAAGCACTAATAATTGACGATCCTGAGCATTCACAGGAGGAAGAAAGATTTATCATTTTAGGACTTAGCAACAGAGCAAATCTGCTCGTGGTTTGTCATTGTTACAGAGCTTCCGATACTGTAATACGCATTATTTCCGCAAGGAAAGCAACAAAATCCGAAAGCAAACAGTATGAAGAATGGGGTGAATAGAATGAAAGAAGAATACGATTTCAAAAACGCTAGGAAAAATCCTTATGCAAAAAAGCTGAAAAAACAAATTACAATCAATATTGACAGCGATATAATAGATTATTTTAAGGAGCAGGCAAAAGCATCCGGAATACCTTATCAGACGCTTATTAACCTTTATCTCGCAGACTGTGCTGAGCATCATAAAAAGCTTCAGATTTCCTGGACATAAAAACTTAATTAATATTCAGATTTTAAATCGTCATCTTAACCGATGGCGATTTTTTATTTCAAAATTATCAGGAGGTAATATATTTGGAAGTAAAAATTAACAGAGAAATCCGCAACTACACAGAAGCCGTATTTTTTGGTCTGTCACTTCGACAGATCATTTTTTCTGTATGCGCCTGTGCTGTTGCGGTTGCCGTTTTCTTCATTTTAAAGCCGTATGTGGGTACAGAAACCGTATCGTGGATTTGCATTCTGTCCGCCGCTCCGTTTGCGGCACTCGGCTTTGTGAAGTACAACGGAATGACAGCCGAAAAATTCGTCATTGCTTGGGTGAAATCAGAATTTCTTACACCAAAAAAGCTGACATTCAAATCCACAAATACCTACTGCGAGCTAATGAAGCCGAGTATCGAAAGAAAAGCAAAGGAGGCTATGAAAGCCAATGATTAAAACATTAAGAAATATAGGAAAGCAGGACAAGGAAAAGTTTGTCGTTCCAAAAGGGGTTCAGGATGTTATTCCTGTTACCGCCATTTATGATGACGGCATTTTCCGAATCGGAAAGGACAAATTTTCCAAGTCCTTTAAATTTACCGATATTAACTACGCTGTTGCAAGCCGTGAGGATAAAGAGGAAATGTTCCTTGAATACTCCGAGCTTCTCAATTCATTTGACAGCGGAGCTACTACAAAGATTACCATTAACAACCGCAGGCTCAACCGACTTGACTTTGAAAAGTCAATCCTGATTCCTCTCAAGGGTGACGCTTTGGACATATACCGTGATGAGTACAACAAAATGCTGCTTGATAAAGCAACAGGCGCAAATTCAATGGTGCAGGACAAGTATATTACGGTATCTGTCTGCAAGAAAAATATAGAGGAAGCCCGCACCTATTTTAACCGTGTAGGTAACGATATGATTACTCACCTGAGCAAGCTCGGAAGTCAGTGCATTGAGCTTGAAGCAGAGGAGCGACTTCGTATCTTTCACGATTTCTACCGTGTGGGTGAAGAAAGCTCCTATCATTTCAGCCTTAAGGAGAACTGTAAGAAAGGACACAGCTTCAAGGACTATATCTGCCCCGATTCAATGGAGTTTGAAAAGGACTATTTCAAAATTGGCGACAGATACGGCAGAGTGCTTTTTATGCGTGACTACGCTTCGTATATCAAGGACAGTATGATTTCCGAGCTTACTGAGCTTAACCGTAACCTGATGTTGTCTATTGATGTTATACCCGTACCGACAGACGAAGCCGTGCGAGAAGCCGAGAGCCGTTTGCTCGGCGTTGAAACCAACATAACGAATTGGCAGCGCAGACAAAACGCCAACAACAACTTTTCCGCAACCGTTCCGTATGATATGGAACAGCAGAAGAAAGAAATGAAAGAATTCCTTGATGACCTTACCACCCGTGACCAGCGAATGATGTTCGGTGTCCTTACGATGGTACACACGGCAGACACAAAGGAACAGCTTGACAACGATACTGAAGCATTACTCACAACAGCGAGAAAACACCTTTGTCAGTTTGCAATACTAAAATTTCAGCAGATGGACGGACTGAATACTGCTATGCCTTTCGGTGTACGCAAAATTGATTCATTCCGTACTTTAACAACCGAATCACTTTCCGTGCTTATGCCGTTCCGTGTGCAGGATATTTTCCACGACAACGGTATTTACTATGGTCAGAATGTTATCTCAAAGAATATGATTATCGCCGACCGCAAACAGCTTTTGAACGGTAACGAGTTTATCCTCGGTGTATCGGGCGGCGGTAAATCATTCGCAGCAAAGGGTGAGATTGTCAATCAAATTCTTTCATCGGATGCAGATGTAATTATTGTCGATCCCGAGCGTGAGTACGGAGCACTTGTTAATGCGCTCGGCGGTGAGGTAATAAATATTTCGGCTACCTCTAAAAATCATATTAACGCTATGGATATGTCTGAGGAATACGGAGACGGTGCAAACCCTGTTATTCTGAAATCCGAGTTTATTATGTCGCTTTGTGAGCAGTTTCTGCCACTCGGTGCAAAAGAGAAATCAATCATTGACCGTTGCACAGCAGGCGTATATCGCACCTATCAGCAGAACAATTACACAGGCAGAGTTCCTACCTTGCAGGACTTCCGTGCGGAGCTTCTCAAGCAGGACGAGCCTGAAGCACAGGAAATCGCTCTTGCGATTGAACTGTTCACCAACGGCTCGCTCAACACCTTTGCAAAGCAAACGAATGTTGATACCGATAATCGCCTTATCTGTTACGATATTCTCGACCTCGGCAAGCAGCTTATGTCAATCGGTATGCTTGTTGTAATGGACAGCATCCTCAACCGTATCACGCAGAACAGAGCAAAAGGCAAATCAACCTTTATTTTCATTGATGAAATTTACCTTCTGTTTCAGCACGAGTATTCCGCTAATTTCCTTTTTACACTTTGGAAGCGTGTTCGTAAGTACGGAGCGTATGCGACAGGTATTACACAGAATGTTGACGACCTGTTACAGAGCCATACGGCAAGAACGATGCTTGCAAACTCTGAATTTATTGTTATGCTCAATCAGGCTTCAACCGACAGAGAGGAGCTTGCAAGACTGCTCAATATATCCGATTTACAGCTTTCGTATATCACGAATGTTGAAGCAGGACACGGACTTATTAAGGTAGGCAGCTCACTTGTGCCGTTCGCAAACAAATTCCCGAAGAATACACAGCTTTACAGGCTGATGACAACCAAGCCGGGTGAAGGTGCTACTGCGTAGAAGAAAGGAATCCGCAATGAATAAGAAAATTTTAATAGCTTTGATTGTGGTGCTTGTCGCTGTATGCGGTGTCAGCACCTATTTTCATATCAAGGGCAGGATTGAATCAGAAGAAAACAAAAAGATGTATGAAACCGTAGCCGAGGAAGTTTCGGCTACGGAGGACAGCACAGCCGTTTCCGCAAGTGAAGCGGCTGTCAATCCGTATACGGAATACAAGGACGGAGAAAGCGGTAATAGTATTACTCAAAGTTATACTGACACAATGACTTTTGCCGATAACTCCGATATGGTCGGCTGGATAAAGATTGACGGAACAAATATCAATTATCCTGTTATGCAGACGCCAAATGAGCCTGACTATTATCTCAATCGAGATTTTTACAAAAATAAGTCCGCTTACGGCTGCCCTTATGTTCAGGCGAATTGTGATGTCAAAACCCCGTCTGACAATGTAATAATCTACGCTCATCATATGAATGACAGCTCAATGTTTGCAAATCTTGAGCTTTTCAGAAGTAAGGATTTTTGGAAATCTCACAAGCAAGTCACTTTTGATTTGCTAGACAGGAAAGCAACCTATGACATACTTGCCGTGTTCGCCGTCCCTGTTGATGAAACAGATAAAAATTCATTCAAGTATTATGAGTTTGTCAACGCCTATGACCCACAGCATTTTTCTGACTTTGTGAGCAAATGCAAGGAACTTTCATTCTATGATACAGGCGTAACCGCAAAATACGGCGATAAGCTGTTGACGCTTTCCACTTGCGAATACACGCACGACAATGGCAGACTTGTCGTTGTGGCAAAAAGGCATAAGTAAATTATCATAGACAAAGTTGAGCAAGAGTGATATAATTTTAGTAAAATAAATCGGAATTTGTCGAATTGTGGTTACGCAATAACAGAAAATTGCAAGAGAAAAACCTACGCTGCGGTTAGATAGGAGAAGTAGCATGAAACTTGTCAGTGCAGATATAGAAAATTTTCGTTCTATTAAAAAATGCAGTATTCATTTTAATGAAATAACTGCAATTGTTGGAGAGAATAATGCTGGAAAGTCTGCTATTCTACGTGCATTGAACAGCTTTTTTAATTACGAATTTGAAGAGCCCTTTTTTATTAATGCTGCTCATAGATACGATATTAGAACAGTAACAAAAATCAAGTTAACTTTTGAAGATATTCCCCAAAAAGAAATCTACAAAGGAAAGTTAATTAATGACCAGCTTGTTGTACAATTTTCATATGCATATAGTCGAACAACAAAAGGTCGATCAATATATTGCTTAACTCTGGGTGGAAAAATTAATGCTGAAAGTATGCTACCTGAAATAAAGAAAGATATAGATTTTGTGTATATACCAGCCAACCGTGGAACAAAAGATTTAAGTTGGACAGATAACTCAATATTTACGAGACTTGTTGAGCAATATCTCCATGAATATACGAAGAATCGAGATTTGCTATCCACTCAAGTAAAACAGGTTGCTAGCCGTTTTCATACTCAAGTGTTATCGAGATTGGAGAAAGAGTTATCAGAATTAAATATGCTTGCTTCTGAAAAGACATATGAAGTGAATTTTGATGAGCAAATGGATTATTCCATTTTATTAAGCCAACTCGGAATCAGTATTCTTGAAAAAGGCAATAGTTTTCCTGTTGCCGAATATGGTAGCGGAATAAAAAGCCTAACTGTCATAGCTTTGCATAGAATGCTTTCTAAAAACAATACCGATTCTATTATTCTGGGAATAGAGGAACCTGAAACTAATTTACATCCTCAAGCACAGAAAAGATTAATAGCATCTATACTTAACAATAGGCAAGACTTTGAAACTCAAGCTATTTTCGCAACACATTCTACTGTAATTGTTGATGCATTAGATCATGAAGATATTGTACTTGTTAGGAGAGTAAATGACGAACAACGAGGATTTAAATCTGTTACTTCTCAATTACCAAATGATTTTTGGCAATGTCATGATATTACGGATTATAAACATTATAACTTTTTTAAATACAAAAATAGCGATTTTTTCTTTGCTAAATATGTTGTTCTATCAGAAAGTATTACTGATGCACAGGTTATCGATAATCTTATCCGTTCAGATTTGAAAGATAATTATTATAATATTAGTCTTTTAAGCCTAGACGGAGTCTCGAATTTGAAATATCCATATTTTTTACTAAAGGATCTTGATATTCCTTTTTCCATGGTGGTTGATCATGACTTCTTTACACCATATATAAATGATAAACTGGAAAATAGTCGAGATGCAGAATCGTGTTTACCTATGTATAAAACAATAGTAAAACGCCGGAATCCTGTGATTGCTGATATTTGGAAATCTGATGAAGCAATTCAAGAATTAGAGAGCAAAATGTCTAGATCGTATACCGAGCAGTTCGAATATTTAAAAGAATATCACTTTTTTGTTATGCAATATTGCTTAGAAATGGATTTAATTGGAAAATCCGACAAAGCAAGAAATCTGTATTATGATAAATACAATTTGACTGGAGAGAAACGGTGTATTAGTGAATTGCTTGTAAAAAGAAAGGAAAGAATTAAGGATCCTCTAGTTTTATTGCCGATTTATAAAAGTTTGAGTGCTTCTGAACGACCTATTAGCTATAAAAAAATAAGGGTAGCTCTTGTTAAACTTATTCAACAACAGCTGAGTTAATTATTATTTTATCTAATACTAGCCGTAGAATTTGCTAAGCTTTTCAATAAATCTATTCTACGATAATAATTCAATTGTATTATAGAAAATCTCAGTTTATCAAACTAAATAACATTATAAAACTCTGATTGGAGAAACACCAGTCAGAGTTTTTGTTTTAATTTTAAGAATTATTTGAAGGGAGGTAATAATTTGCCTGATATTAAAACAAAAAAAGATAATAAAGGTACAATCAAAACGCTTGACAAGGCAAGGATTGCATCCGGTCGTATGAAATCCGCATATATACAGACTAAGGATAAAGCCGAGCATTCTGTTGAAGCGGAAGAGTATTCAGCTAATGAGTATGCTAATGACAGAATGGAATCAGGTGCAAAGCGAGGTGCAGAAGAAACTGTCCGTCAGACTAAAAAACAGCTCGGAAATGCAAAAGACGGAGCTAAAATGGTCAAGAACAAGGTGAGACAGCGTATCGAGAACAAAGCACAGAATAAAGCTGAAAACGCAGTTAAGGATTCTGTTCAGAAATCATCTAAAAATGCTGCTCAAAAATCCGCTGAAAAATCTGTCAGAACAACATCTTCCAAAGCATTCAACGGAGGGCGAAAAAGTATTCGTACAGTTGAGCAAACCTCAAAGACAGTTAAACAATCAGCACGCTCGGCAGGTAGAAAAACAGTGAAAACTGCGCAGAAAGGAACAGCCAAAACAGTAAAGACATCAGTTAAAACCGCAGAAAAAACCTCAAAGGCAGCCATTAAAACCTCAAAGCAAGCCGCAAAAGCTGCACAGAAAACAGCACAAGCAACTGCTAAAGCGGCTCAGAAAGCAGCACAGGCAGCGAGGGCGGCTGCAAAAGCGGCTGTTCAGGCGGCGAAAGTTGCAATCAAAGCAACAATAGCGGCAGTAAAGGCAATTATAGCAGGAATTAAGGCGTTAGCGGCAGCTATCGCCGCAGGCGGTTGGGTAGCTGTTGTGATTATCATCGTTATCTGCCTTATAGCGTTAATTGTCTGTTCCTGCTTTGGAATATTCGCTTCGGGCGAGGATTCGGGAACAGGCGTTACAATGCAGACTGCTGTCCAGGAAATCAACGAGGAATACAATCAGAAAATTGAGGATATTAAGAGCAACAATACCTACGATATTCTTGAAATGTCAGGCTCACGGGCAGAGTGGAAAGAAGTTATAGCTATCTACGCTGTGGATAAAAATATGGCTGATTTGAATCCTGCAAATCCTGATGAGGCACAGGAGGTCGCAACGATGGACGAGGATAAAAAGGAAGATTTGCGTAAACTGTTCTGGGAAATGAACAAGGTTGAATCCCATACAGAAAAGAAAACCGTTAAAGAAACTGTTGAAGTGCAAGAGAACGGCAAGACGATCAAAAAGGAAAAAGATGTTGAAAAAACGACCTTGTATATTACCACAAGTCACATTGACCTTGAAACGATGATGAACAACAAGAGCTTTACCGACGAACAAAAGGAAATGTGCCGAGAGCTTTTATCGGACGAGAACAACTCTTTATGGCTCTCCGTCCTCCACGGCATTTCAAGTTCGGATAGTGACATAGTCAAGGTGGCGCAGAAACAGCTCGGCAATGTTGGCGGTCAGCCGTATTGGAGCTGGTACGGCTTTAGTTCCCGTGTCGAATGGTGCGCCTGTTTCGTTTCCTGGTGTGCCAACGAGTGCGGATATATAGAAAACAACCTTATCCCGAAATACTCCGTATGCGATACCGGCGTTAATTGGTTTAAGTCCAAAGGAGAATGGCTCGACGGTACAGAGGAGCCACAGGCGGGGATGATTATTTTCTTTGATTGGGCATACGACGGACTTGACGGCAATTCCGACCACACGGGAATCGTAGAAAAAGTAGATAGTGGCAGAGTTTACACAATCGAAGGCAATTCCAGCGACGCTTGTCAGGAAAACTCATATCCTATCGGATATTATGAGATACTCGGCTACGGCTGCCCTGAATACAAATAAAAAATTTGAGGTTGCCCATTGCGGGCAACCTCGTTTCGGTTATCTATGTTTTAATAAACTAAAGTAAATTATCTTTTTTATAGTGGGTAAATTACAATAATTACAGAAAATCTTTCAGGTGCTTTGACCTTGATGGATGACGAAGCTTTCTGAGAGCTTTTGCCTCTATTTGACGAACTCGCTCTCTTGTAATTCCAAACATTTGTCCAACTTCTTCGAGAGTTTTCTCGCGACCATAGTACCCGTATCGTTGGCGAAGCACTTCGCTCTCTCTGTCGCTCAATAATGCAAGTGCCTGCTCCAATGCTTGATGGAGGAACTTGTTAGATAGAGTGTGGAAATCTTCATCAGCGTTCGTTATCATGTCAGAAGAAATAGTAGCATAAAACAATTCTTTTTCCCAGTTAGGATTTCCATCATTGGAATCAACATTCACAAGAATACTATCTGCATCATTGAAGATAGTGTTTTGGGCAGCTTCCATAAGTGTTTCTATGCTTTCTTCTGGAACAGCTTCAAGTATTATACTCGAAGCTTCTGTTTCATCGCATAACAGCTTATTCATTACCATTGTTCTGGCTTTTTGACAATCAACCAACTCACTACATCCTATGCAGCCGTGGCTTTTTAGAATTGGATACATTGTGAAGTAAGCTTCTTTTTTGTGTACAGGGTAATAAACAAGCGGTCTTTGAGTATACTGTTCTCTCGAAATACTCTGCACTATCCATAAAGCGGCATATGAGGCAAATGCACCAAAAGTATCAGGGTCATACTTATCAACAGCATATATTAGCCCGATGAAGCTATAGCTAATAGCATCATCAATCTCCATGTCGTATAATTCTGCTCTTTGAAGTGCAATACGTAAAGCCAATCTCAGGTGCATTTCAATCATTCGTGAACGCGCAAATGAGTTGCCCTCGGCAATTTGATACTTTAATTTTCGTATTTCTTTTTTCTGAGGCGGAATAATTTTGCAAACATATTCTACAAGCGGTTTTAATGAAGGATTGAGCTCAACAATGCGTTTGTAGATTACCTCGTAATCGGTTTGCGCAAAATCATCAATATCATCTTCTGGGTCAGTACGATGTATGTCCCTCTGTGATGATGGCTTTTCTGCATAAACGATTATACCCAAAGTCGTGATTGCACTGCTTAGACGATCAAAGTCCTGAATAGAGAGAGAGAATTGATCTGCAACTTCCATAATATCATCGAATGTCACATATCCTTGATTTTTTGCCAATTCAAGAAGAGACTTGTATGCTAATTGATGTTGCTCTCTTTCCAAACTCTCTCACCTCATTCTTACTTTGAACACATCTTTAGGATTTCTTCTACATTCGTTTCTTCATGAAATCTTTCATGGAATTCTTCAATGAAATCATATAAACGGGAAATGAAGTCATCTGGTGATGACGCACCTTCAATTAGCTTCTCATAAAGGACGTCAACACCGCCTCGGACATAGCTGTCAAAGCGTTCCTCATCAGCTGGGTCATCTCCCATATGGCGAAAAGCTTTGTCGATTCGTTTATCTTCGTCAGGTTCATAATCTTTATCAAGAAGCATAATAAGTCTAAAATTAAATATCAATTCTTCTTGAGAATATATAACTCGATCACCCATAACGTTTTGATTGTACACTTGATTGGTTTCGGGATTTTTCTCATTATCTATATCCGCTCTCCGTCCATAAAGGAAACCCACTAAGGGAGCGTTAGCATACACATCAACATTACGGTCGAATAGCTTAGCTTTACTATCTGAATCAAAAACACCAGTCAGTTTATCGACTCTAACAGCGTGTCTGCCTCGGAAACGGTACTGTTTATCAAACATTTATTACACACCCCCCTTAAATTAACACAGTTTCAAATTCATTTTTCTTTTCAAAGCTATGACGGCAACCAATTTTTTCGCCCATATATTCTTCGGCAAGATTACCATCTGTGTCTTTGATAAAAATGATAACCTGCTCGGCTGTATTAGGCAGAGCCTCGCAAACCGTTTTGATTCTGCGTTTATCAAAGGAAGATAAAGGAGCATCCATTACAAGTGGATATGGCTCAGATGAGAGTAATTTTGCATTCTCATTAGTTGCATTTCTATTTTCGCGTGCCATTTTGATAATGCCGGTAATAAAGGCGAAAATTACTGAAATGCTCTGGGCAGTAGAAGTTTCAACATCTCCTTCATAATCATTGACATATACTGAAATGCGGTATTTATCATCAATTGTCAAAGAGAGTCCGCCTTCGTAGATTTGCTTAAATATTTCGTTTATAGTGGATTCGAGTCGTGATCTTATATCCGCCTCGCTTTGACTGTAAACAGCTTGTAACTCTGCATATATTCTTTCTGCATAAGCTTTATAGATTTCAATTTTCTTATTTTTGTCGTCAAGAAGCGTCAAATTTCTGCGTTCTGAATCAGCTCGTGTGGCTTTTTGCTCGTACCCTCCGCGCTCGCGATTTTTTCGATCTCGTTCATCGTTGCTACTGCGAATGGTATCATCACAAATCCTAATTTCATTACTGATTGCACGAACGCGCTCACGAACATCACCGCCAGCCAATTTACCTTCAATGTCATGCAATTCATCATTAAGCTCGGTTATCTCGTCATCTTGTTGGCTGATCACAGCTGTATTATCCCGCACAAGCATATACAGATTGTTGCTCATATTAGCACGTCGTTTTGCTTCTTTTTTGAAATCACCAATGGTTGTGCTGATAGACTGAGGAGGCAAATAGTCTATTAGTTCTTTAACCTTTGTGTATGGAACGGAACCTTCATCAAGATGCGTTCCGCAGATACATACTTTTTGTTGCAACAGATACTCTATTGTTTTTGTGTGCATATAAGGAATATCTTTTCCTACAAAATCTTTTTCTGCAAGTAACTCAAGAGCTTGTTTCACGAGGGCAGTTGAGAAGAACGAACTCATTCCGGAATTGAAATCTTTGCAAATTGCTTTAACAACCGAGCTACGAGTAACTTTAGTTCGTGCAATCTTTTGGAGCAATATGTCTTTCTGACGCTGAAGTTCTTCGCCTTCGGCATATTGCTTCAGTTCCTCTGTCCTTTCAATTTTTCTTGCTTGAGCCGACTCTATTTGTGTTTCAAGTTCCTCTAGCCGTGCGTCGATTTCAGCAATTTTTGCATTGCACTCATCAATAATTATTGTATATTCCTGGATTTTTGCATTACTGTGAGAATCATAACTGCTTTCGTAGCTATTGATGACAGTGTTACGAATCCGTGGGTTAAAATGTTGAATGGCACTATACATGGCATTCAAACCTAACAAGCCTTTTACGGCTTCAGCAAAGTCTGTTGCCTTTTTTCCAGTGGAAATATCTTTACTCATCTTCTCTATTCGCTCGCCATCAAAGAAGAAATAACGAGACAATTCTTTTGGAAGTATATTTTTAACTTCGCTTTCGCAACGGCTTTTGGGAACATAAGAAGTATTTCCATCTGCACCTTTGATCGCGATATTGAACATAGTATTGTCGCCCTTGACTTTCCCCGAATAATCCTTTTTATATGTCTGTTCACGTATGAGAGTATAGGAAACATTACCATGCTTTAACCGCAATTCAACCCTAACAATTGCCTTCTGACCAGGAGTTAAATTGCTGGCTACTATTTTGTTAAGCATATTTTTATCTGAGAATTCCGTTTCTCCGTACATACACCAGAAAAAAGCTTGCGCAAATGTCGTTTTTCCTGTTCCATTCTCACCAATAATGATGGTAACATTTTTTCCATCTTGCCCCTGAGCAAAGTCGATTGATTCGTTGCGAAATTGGCGGAAATTTTCAAGTTTTATTGATTCGAGTAACATTGTACTTCCTCCTCAATTTGTTTCTTGATCCACGCGACCATCTGCTGATCGGTTTTCTCGCGAGTTTTGAGGTTCTGACTTTCCTGAAGAATTATTTTTCTCTTAAGCCTCTCGACTGCTTTCTCACTAATTTTAATGTCTTCCATTGTCGGTTATACCCTCCTTGTCATTCTCCTCAGATATGTGATACGCATCTTGTATTTCCCATATCAGGTTATTTGCAATCATAGAGTTCTGCGCTAAACGCCCGAACTCCTTTATTCGTGACAGTTCATTCTTTACTAGCGATAAATCTCTGTGAGCCTGTTCTGCGGTCAGACCTGAAACATTTTCAAGTGGTCTTGGTAATGTCACAAAGTCATAAATAACCGCATACGGCTTATTAGGAGCTTTGCGTAGAACACGACCTCTTCGCTGTATATATTCTTTAGGGTTAGTCGTACTCGCAAGGATAAATGCAGTACGAATTCCCGGAATGTTGACGCCTTCGTCCAAACACTTAATGGCAACTATAGCTTGCAGACAATCTCCACGTTGAAATTGTTCTTTGATAGATGCTCGAGTTTCCATATTTTCTTTGGACGTAAACTTGGCAACTGCCATGCCTAATTCATTTCCGAGAATTTTGGTTACTGCTTCAATTTGTCGTATGTCACTATCGTTTGAGTCAACGCTATCGTCATTAACATTGGTGGCACCGCAGTACACAAGAATATCATTGTCGTGTATGTATGGCTTGATTTGCTCACGCAAGGCATCAAGCTTTTCCGCTGCACCTGCAACAATCCTTGCCCTTTTGAGTGCGAGAATCTCGCCATGTTTGTTGAGTTTGTACCTTCCACTTTTATCTTTGATGAGGCATTTGGACATTTCATATGACAATTGTTCATACGCAGAAAGCTCATCATCATTTAAATTAACAACAACAGGATAATACTTATACGGGGTCAGTTTATCCTCTTTAATAGCGCGTTCCAGCGGGTATATGATACACTTTTTCCCGAAGAAAGAATAAAGAAGTGCTGTGCCTTCTTCGTCTCGATGGCGCTCTAATGTCGCAGACAAAGCGAGTCGGTAAGTAAATCGTTCATCCAGTAAACACGAGTAGGATGCTGCACCAAAATTATGTGCTTCATCAACAACGAGTAGTACCGGAGTTCTTACCTTACTGATCTGTTCCTGGACAAAATCATTTGTGAATGTAGCATTTGTACATACAAAGCAAAAAAAGCTCTTGTCATCTCTTAGCTTCTGATCTCGCACCGCTTTAGACAAGCGGGCTTTCCAGTCTTTTTGAGGTGAGCTACTGTACCCAATTATAGGTTTCATATTGAATCGAACAATATCTTCAACCCATTGTTCAACAAGGTGCTGATAAGGGCAAACAATAATAACAGCAAGACGATCTGAAAGATCCTCCGATAGTTTTGCAATTGCGCCTAATCCAGTAAATGTCTTTCCTGTACCGGTTGCCATATCAAAAATTCCATGGTAGTTTTCACCGACCCAATTAGAGATGGCTTCCTTTTGATAGTCGTGAAGAGTTACATCGTTCGGAATACGTGGACCTATTGGACTTAAAGAATCTTCAAAACCTTTAGGTGCTCGATATATTTTATCAGGAAATTGCTCATTATCCACATTAAAATTAGGAGCAGACCGCTTGTATTTTTCAATCAAAGTCTTTGATACGCTGGGAAATTCGAGTACATGAATATTGGGTTCGCAATCGTTCCAGATAGAATAGAAAGCTGACTCTTTCAATTTTACTCGTTCTGCTTCATTTGCATCTCCCCAGCTTCTAAAGACATCAATTGTTTCATAGTTTATTGACATTGCTGTGGCAGACTCATTCATTGAGCCAGAAAATGCGACAATGTTACCCTCACTATCTTCGATTAGTCCCATTTTTTCATGGTACATTCCAATTCCACATTTATCTTCGGTATATGCGATGCGTATGTCCATGATACCATCAGCAATCAGAGTAGCCAAAAGATTAAGTCTTTGCATGGAAAAGTAATCAAGGCGTTCATCAGTGATTTGACGCAAAACCGACTTTTCAATCACGGAGTTTCTCTCCTCATAACCTTTCTGAATTGCTTCAATATCTTCATCTGAAAGATAGGGAGAAGCCACAATTTGAATTTTACCGCCCTTTGATGCCATAGCTGCGATTCCTTTTGAAATCTCAACAAGGGACGATGAAGAGAAAAAGCCAACCGCCCGTTTATATGTAGTCGCTTCTTTAAGCAAAGGAATATAGAAATCCTGAACAACATTATCTATGAGAGATCGATATTCATTTTTTATTGGTGCATCTTGCAATCCCATATCATAACCCCCTCAAAGATTATCATTAATGTCATCGAGAGCCGCTTTTAAAGCCGCAAAATCATTAGCGTTTGTAGAATGACTTACACTAAAACGGATCGTTCCAGAAGGGAATGTACCTAAGAACCTGTGTGCAAGAGGCGCACAGTGAAGCCCTGTTCGGACTGCAATATTCCGTTCACTAAAAAGCTGTCCCGAAGTATCACTGCTTATACCATCAATAGTGCAAGAAACAATTCCCACATATTTTCGAGTTGGTTCGTTTCCAATAACATTGATAAAGTCGTATTTATTGAGCAACTCAAGCAATTTCTTTCTGTTTTGCTGCTCTTCAGAATACAATGTTGAAATTCCTTTTTCTTTTATCCAAGATAAAGCCGCATTCAATCCGGCAATTCCTGAAATGTTCATCGTTCCTATTTCAAATCGTTCAGGGATGCTTATAGGCATATCTTGAATTGCTGACTCAAATCCAGTTCCGCCAAAAAGCACTGAGGGCAAATCTATTTGCGGATTCATAACGAAGCCGGATAT
>CALZCU010000004.1 GCA_945632055.1 uncultured Ruminococcus sp.
GGCGCAGGAATTTCCTACCTACAAGGGCAGACCGCTTGTGCGCTGTAAGGATGAAATTTATTACGGCAATATGGAAGAGCCGTATGTAATAAGAATGCAGATTAAATCCAAAAAGGAAGTCAACGGGCTGGAGCTTCCCGACAAGGTGACTGTTCAGCTTATGGCTACAGACCCAAGCCTTTCTCCGAGAAAACAGCTTGTCAAGTCAAGCGAAAAAAAGGGACTTTTCCTTGCAATGGATATTGCGGATATCTGGCTTGAAAGAGCGCTTGCAAACAAGATGTAAGCGTAATAAAACTTAATATGAGCTTAAAAAACCGACTTCGTTTGAAGCCGGTTTTTTTAATAAAAACATTAATACGGTGCAATAAATGAAATGCAGGTGTCATCGTACACACTGCCCTCGCAGGCGGACACAATGGTCATTTTTATATAGGTGGTGTTTATAGACCTGCCGAATGATATATTTTGCAGATCTATAGTATCGGATATGCCTTTGGTGAATGAAGTTCCGTCTGAAAACTCAAACTTCATTTCAATCACTCTGCCGTTTTCGTCAAAAGCAAGCTTGCTTTTTGAATATCCGTTCACAATGCTTAATCCCTTAACAGTCTGCACCTTGCTGTCAGAAAACAGGATATATTCGCCTGCGCCTGTTCCCGTCACACCCTCGCACCAGCAGGTGTTGTCGTTGTGCAGAAGATTTGTGCTGTCATAGCGGTCGTTTCCGATGGGTGGAAGCGTTGAAGAAACCTCCAGCTTGCTGAATTCAGGCTTTCTGCTCGCCGTACTGCTTTCTGCTCTTGAAGATGAGCTGTTGCTCGAGCTGTTTGAACCTGAGCCTTTTGAAACATATACTGTAATTGTATCGTTTTCATTGGCTGTTCTTCCTGCAACAGGCGATTGGCTCACAACATAATCGCTTTGCACAATCTTGTCGGGAACAAGAATGATGTTTACCTCCAAGCCTGAGTCACGCAGTTTTTTTGTTGCGTCACTGCTTCTCAACCCAACAACATCGGGAACTGTAACCTCCCTCACCGTAGTCGGCTCAGTTGTCGGCACAGCCGTTGTGGGAGCCTTTGTTGCAGGCTCGGTCACAGTGGTAGGCTCAGTAGTCGGCTCAACAGAAGCAGAGGTTGTTTCTTCGGGCAATAAGATTGTTCCGTTATCCTGATTTGCGAAGAAGATAAAATAAACTGCAATTCCTGCCGCCAGAAGTGCAACGGCAACAGATACAATTATAATAATCCATTTTTTACTTGAATGAGGCTCATTGTATTGGAAATTACCTTCGTTCATATCATAATCGAACGGCGAATCGAAGTTATCGTCGGAAAAACCGTCATGATAGCTGTTTCTGCCACTTTTCTGATATACGCCTGATTCATCAAAGGTATCAATATTTCCGAACTCATCGGTGTTGCTTTCAACTGCGTTTGCGCCGTATTGACCATTGACTGCACTATCATTGCCGAGGTCAGTTGATTCTGATAAGACATTTTCAGCCGCTGTCGACTCCTCTGCAAATTTGCTTCCGCATTTTTTGCAGAACTTAACACCGTCATTATTTTCAGCTCCGCACTTAGGACATATCACAATAATCACTCCCCATTACTTTTGGTTTTGCACAGCAGGAACGCTTCTCCTGCGCTTTTTGACTTTGATTCTGATAATCAGAATGAGAATCAGAATAACAACAACTGCAACTGCACCGATTATTATGTAGACAACATATGAATAATCAACAATTTCACCGTAGCTGTTCGCCTTTGCTTCATAGGTAACATCATACTTTCCGTCACCGTTTTCATCAACATTCAGTACCGTCTTGTCAGACACCTTTGCAACTGTATCGATTCTGGTCAGGCTGTTGATACTTATGTTGTTAAAGCGTCTGAAATCACTGTAATCACCGTTTTCATTCATAAAACCGATGCTGTAATTCATTGTACCAAAGCCGTTGCCATTGATTTTAATATCGTAGTCCTCGCCCTCCTTAAGTCGGAGAATCTTGACTCTGTTGTCTGTTTCCGAGCCTGTCAGGCTTGACGAGCCGCTGCTGCCGTTCTGTCCCCAGATGCCTCCGCTATTATAACTATTACCGCTATCCTGATAATATGAGCCGTTCTCGGACTGACTGTCTGTTTCTTCAAAGGTCAGTGTGCCGAAGGAGGTTCTTGTGTTTTGATTGTAATTGGAGGAGTTGAGCGTTTCGCCGTTGTGGGTTACCGAAACATCAACAGGGCAGGCAATTCTGACATAGATATACTTCTGACCGCTAATCTGGTCGGCAATATCTCCAAAGAAGAACACCAGACTGTCGGCGTCGGATACCTCATAGTGACAGCCCTCGCTTGCGATTTTCTCCATAAGTGCCTGCGGCTCGGTTTTGTCAGATGTCTTTTCAAAGAAACCGAGGGTGTATATGTAAATTCCCTTTTCCTTAAGCTCCTCTGCATAGTTAACCAGATTGTCGCCTGTGCGGCCTTCATTCGGCATACCATCGCTCATAAGAACAATTATCTTCTTTTTTGCAGAGCTTTGTGAGAGCTTTTCGTCAGCCTTGCAAAGTCCGTCATCAATATTTGTCGAGCCTCCGCAGTCTAAATCATTAATAACGCTTTCAAGATAGCTTTTATTGTTCGAGAAATCCGATTTAAGCTTTGCACTGCCGTTGTATGTGACAATTCCTATGTTTGCGTTTGAATCAAGAATTGTGTCGACAAACTTTACAGCAGCTTTCCTCGTTTCAGAAATAGGCGTACCGCTCATACTTCCCGAGGCGTCAAGAACGAGCATAATATCACGGTCACTTGATGAGGATTTATTTGTATTGGAAGGGTTACTTGGCTTATTTGAACTCTGATTTTTATTCTTTAAAGCAGCTTTAATTGAAAGCTCTGCATTTATCAGTCTGTAACTGTTTGATAAAGGGTGATTTGTACTTGTATTATCTGCAACATTATAACGGGTATTTGCTCTGTCACAGATAATTTTCTTTACTTCGGCACCTGTTAGTGAAGAATTAGCCGCCCAAGTTAACGAGGCTACTCCCGTAACAACAGGAGCCGCCATAGATGTACCGCTGAGTTTTTCATATTCGCCAGAAAGTCCGCCCGGAACAGTACTGTAAACATCTACACCCGGAGCACAAATATCAACTCTTGAACCTGCGTTAGACCATTCAGGCTGTGAGTACCTATTATTTTTATCGTTTTGAGCAGCACCCACTACAACAACTCTGTTAATAATATCTGCTTTTGATACTTTATCTCCGGACACACAGTTACTTTCATTAATTGAGCAATATAAGCCATTGTAAACAGCATCTAATGACACACCGGAAGAATTTCCGTTACCTGCACTTTGAACAATTAAGAAATCATAATTTCTGCACAACAAAGAGTACAAATATAATGACGCATTATGGCCCTGAGCATTTACATCTTCATCTGACCTTGTTGTTCCTGTCAGTGAAGAAGTTTGACCTGCTGAAAGATTAATTACTTTTGAACCGTTTTCTACTAAATTAACTGTACCGCCCAATATCTGATTTGATGTACTCCACTGCAGATTAAACATATTATTTACAAGGTTCTGAATACCGTTCAACTGCCAATCCCAAGTATTCATTTCGCAGTTCCACACAAGACCCGAAATGCCTTTATTATTGTTTGCCTCAGCACATATAATGCCTGCAACATGAGTTCCGTGCTTTGCTTTATCGTTAACAGGCGAGGTTGACTTTATTACATTTTTCAAATCCTCATGACCTGTGTCAAATCCATTGTCAACTACACCTATATTGATCTTTTCGAGCTTATCGTTTAAGTCCCAAGCAGACACAGCACCAACAGCTTCTACCCACCAATTAGATTCATCAGGATTCGCCTCTGACCAAGAGGAATTATCCCAAGTGTCATTAGGAATAGCATTTTTATCCATAAACGAAGCAACATCATAGGTAGCGTCAAAAACAAACTCGTTTTTCTTTATCTCCTGACATATGACTTTAAGCTCGTCCAATGTGCTTGTTTTAATTTTCACCTGATACTGATCAATAGCAGGAATACTTCCGACAATTTCACCGTTAATCGATGAAACAACTTCGTTTACCTGTTGCTGAGTTATTCCCTCTTTGAAAAATATCAACACGATATTGTTAATATACATAATACCCGTTTTTTCATCCATAGCCAAGGTATTGTCATCGGGCACATATAGTGAGCTTTTACTGTCACCAGCACCATTATTTTTACTGTTATGATTGTTCTTAAATCCAAAAACCTGCATAATTTCTGATGCTACCGGTACATCAGCAACGCCAAAATAAACAAGCAGACAGGATACTGTACTCACAAGAATAATCAAAGCGAGCACTATTGATACCAGCTTGATAAGGAAAGCCTTTGCCTTTTGTCTTGGTGACCTTGCCGCCTTCTTTGCCTTTTTGTCGGCTTTTTTGGCTCTTTTTGACGCAAGCTTATCAGCCTTTTTCTTTGCCGATTTTTTCTGCTTTTCACTCGTCTGCTTAGCAGGCAGACTTTTATTTGCAGGTCTGTTCTGCTGTGCATTATTTATTATTTTATTTTTCGGCTTTTCGGCTTCTTTCTGCTTGGCAATTTCTGTTGCGTCGCACTTGGGACACAAATTTGTCTTTTCATCAAGCTTTGAGCCGCATTTTCCGCAGAATTTCGGCATAACAATCCCTCTTTCAAAATGATTTATTGAATTTTAGTCTTTTTAATTATCATTCAGCAGCTTTCCAATAGTAATCTTCGCCTACGAACACTTTTCTTGGCATACCCAATTCATTGTAGTTTGTGGTGTATTCAACATATCCCTTTAAATCCTCTTTTTTCCTCTCAGCTATATTATACCTCTTTCCGCAGGTAAGAGCAGATTTGCTGCTATCACCGATATTATAATTTCCTGTATTCATAAAGTACAAATATCCGTCAGAATATCTGAATTCTATTTCATTGGAAATCACTTTGAATAATTCTATTTCGGTTTTATCGGCAATACCAACCTCGTAAACATTTCTCTTTTCAAGTGATGGTTTTTCGTACTCCCCTGATATATAGTACAGCTTATTATTATCCGTATCCAAGGTGTAGCTGCAAGCACTGCCCTGAGTAATGTATGTTCGGTCTGAGCCGTCAGTCTTTATTCTTGCAACACGACTCTTACCGTTTTCAGAACAATCAAGATAATAAATATAATCTCCAGCGATTGTCAGGTTATTGCAAAGGTTGTTTACATAATAATCTTTATTCTGAGTAAAGCCGCCTAAAAGCAACTGTTTCTGACTGCCGTCAGTTTTCATCTTATATATTCCTGCTCTGGCATAATCAATCCGAGTATTAGAAACGGACTCACTCTCGCCGATAGGATTAATACTGATGTCATTATATCCGTTATCAAAGAAATAAATCCAGCCGTCTCTGACCGCAAATGAAGACGCTCTGGTATCCCCGATAAATTCAATTGAGGTACCGTCCTTCTTTATTCTTCCCATTCGGTAATTTATATCTCTTTCTGTCATATAGTATTCTATGCTCGGCAGACACAAAAAGTAAATATACTCACCGTCTGCCTGAAAACACTTCATAGTTCCGGTATATCTATTGTTGTTCTCTTTTTTACCCGCAACAACACCGCTGTTTTTCAAAGTTGCTTCATCTACCCATACGGTTTTGCTTGCAGTGCCGTCTGAGTTCAGCTCAAACTTATACAGCTGTGACAAATCATCTCCGTTCTGTGCGTAAATATATTTGCCGTCGTATGCACTTTTTTTCGCATATAAAGATAATCTTTTTTCCTCGGGAGCGTATTTTATCGGCTTAAGAGAACCGTCGCTCTCCATTTTTACTGTCGGATAAGAGCCAAGATAGAATTCACCGTTTCCGTTCTTAATAACGGCAGGAGTTTCTGAAGTTTTTGGAGTGTATTTTGACAGTCCTACGGAATTTAAAACCGTATCAATAATCGGAATTTTCACAATATTAAAGCAATTAATAACACACAAAGCTCCGCTTACAACAATAACTGCAGCGAGGATAATCGCCGTTATTTTTATTGCCTTTCTGCTCTTTTTCTTTGGCTTTTGCTCTTTCTGCTCCGATTGATATGTATTGTCCTGAAATACTGCTTCGGTTTGATTATCATTTTCACTGTCAGACCTTAACTCAGCAGTTGCATCTTCTCTTTCTTTTATCGGAGAAGAATCGCAATTGGGACATAGTCCTGTCCTTTCGTCAAGCCTTGTGCCGCATTTTCCGCAAAAATTTGCCATAATCTCTACCACCTTATCCGTAAAATTCTTCTTGTAATTTTATACTAAATCAGCCTTGAGCCGCACTCTGTGCAGAAAAGCATATCTTGATTTGTTGTGGTATAGGAGCAATTGGGACATCTTCTGACAGTTTCCGAAGATTTACTGTTATCTCCTGACATTTTCGCTCCGCAGTTATTGCAGAATAATGCGTCCTCATCTGTAGTTTCAAAGCCGCAGACAGCGCATCTGCAAAGCTGTTTTTTCTCCTTTGCAGGAACAGATGTATTGTTTACATCAAGCCTTGTTCCGCAATTTGTGCAGAACATCATATCGGGATTTGTCATTTCAGCACCGCATCCCGGGCATTTTCTCACATTTGCCTTTTCCTCTTTTTCGGGAGTGCTTGTGCTTGAAATATCCTCATATTCCTGCTTTGGCTGTTCAGAAGCAAGCTTTGCTCCGCAGTTAGTGCAGAACAGCATATCGGGATTTGCCGTCACTGTACCGCAGGCAGGACATTTTCTTCCAATCATATTTTCTGTTATCGGTTCTGCTTCTTCCGCCAGTTCAGCTACAGACTCGACCTCAGGCTCAACTATAGGCTCTACTATCGGTTCAACTGCCGGTTCTGCCATAGGTTCAGCTAAAGGCTCTTCGACAGGAACAGTATCTGTATTTTCTGCTGTCTGCTCAACAGGCCTTTCAACTCTTTTTTCAATCATTCTTGCACCGCAGGAAACGCAGAATACTGTGTCAATTTCGGGGGTTTCAAAGCCGCAGGCAGGACAAGACTTAATTTTCATCATTGTATCTATCATTCTTGCGCCGCAGGAAACACAGAACACCATATCCTCATCATCGGTTTCAAAGCCGCAGATTGGACACACCTTTGCAGGCTTTGTCGGTGTAACGCTCTCAGCTTCATTTTCAGCGTTTTCGGTTATCTGCTCATCTGCTTCGCTTTGCTGTTCAACAGGACTTCCGCAGGTGGTGCAGAATTTTGAGCCTTTCTTTAAATATTCTCCGCAGTTACTGCACCTTACAAATTCATCGCCGTTTGCCTGTTCGGGTGCGCTCTTCGGCATAGGCGCTCCGCAGGAGTTGCAGAATGCCGCCTTTGCAGAAACCTCTTCGCCGCATTTCTCACACCTTACAACACCTTTTAGCTCTCTGAGCTTTTCATTATATTCCTCAATTTTTTTCTCAGACTGACGGATTGAAGCTATCATTTCCTTAAAAGCGTCCTCGCAGTCGTCTGCGTGAAGCTTAAAATAAAGCCTTCCCAGCTCAACGCACTCGGCTTTTACAGCCTCTTCCTCCTCGGCAATCATTGAATTAATTTTTGTCGCTTCATCATTTTCAATTACAGCATTTCCAAATTCTTTATTTTCCATAATCGCATATTCCTTTCAGAAATATTAATATCATAAATCAGACAATCACTAATTAAACTGCCTGTGCAGTCCTGCTCTTTCTTTTAAACACCTTGAGGTAAAGCAGGAACATAATCATTCCGATTGCAAAAGCTGCTGAGCCGAGTATAAGGAACTTGAAAATCAAAGCGTTTCTCAGCACCTCAAGCAGATAGAAGCCGAACACAATCGGCAATATCAGCAATGCCAAGGCAACCAGAAGGAGCATTGCACCCAGAACAGAAAGCGTAATTCCGCAATATGCAAACAGATATTTTACTCTCATATTGTTGCAGATGAGCAAAAGCGCAAGCATACTTACAGACAGAACAATCAGAATAATCAGAACGGGAATCGAGAAAACTGCGCTGATTATCGAAGGGCTGAAGCCTATTAGTCTTTCAATTCCGATTGCAGTCAGAAATTCCATTGAGCCGTTGTTTATCTCATTCTCAAGCGATCTGAAATCACTGTCGGTAAAGACATAGCCTGTCATATTGTAAATTATGTCGGCGCTGTCCTTTATCAGTCCGATAATCTCTGAAGTATACATAAGCTTGGGGGCTTTGCCGAATGCAACATACTGAACATACTCATTAACAAAATTTCCAAGATATTTTTTGATTGTGGCATTGTTCAGAACATTTACTACATCCTGCCTTGTGATTCCGTATTCATTAATTGCCTTTTCATCGACAATGCTCAAAACCAAATCAGGAACGGCAATATTAACTCCGTTCTGCCTTATCTGAACCTTACTCAAATCGATATCGGTGCAGATTTTTTTGACGCCGTCCTCACTGAGAACAGACCTTGCAATTCCCACACCCATAGCTGATAGGGTGAACAAAAAGAAGAACACGCACAGCACAATCGACAATGTTTTTGATAATGTGCTTGTGCCCTGCTCGCTGACCGCTTCATCTCTGCCGGCAGGATAATTATAATTGTCGCTGTATTGCGGCACACCTGCTTTCTGATGATATGTATAGGCTGTTTCCGTCTGAGAAAAATCCGCTCCGTTGCTGTTTGTCGGCTCAGCCGTATTTTCTGCAACGGTAGTGTTCACAGGCGCATTGTCTGTATTCTCCATTCTGAAGCCGCAATATTCACAGAAGCGAGCTCCGTCTTCAATTTTATTTCCGCATTTTCCGCAAAACATATTAATTCTCCGTTTCAATATATAATTATGATATAATTTCCGACAATATCACATATAAAATTTTAATACTTTATGTCAAAAAAGTCAACATTTTCACCTGAAATTCTATCTATTTTTCTCCAATATAAGTTGTAAGTTATATAATTTTATTGTAAAATTACAACAGACAAAATACAGATTTATCTGATATGCTCATTATGAGGTGAACGGTATGTATAAAATTCTTCTTGCTGAGGACGACAGGAATATTAGTGAAATGCTGTGCGACTATTTTTCCGAGAAAAGCCGAGGTAACATTCGGATTGATGTTGTCAGAAACGGCGAAAAGGGAGTTGAAAGGGCATATGAAGAGCCGTACGATTTGCTTTTGCTCGACATAATGCTCCCCAAGCTTGACGGCTTTGAGATTTGCCGTGAGGTAAGGCGGTTCAGCGATGTTCCGATAATGTTCATCACTGCAAGGTGCGGTCAGGACGATGTACTCACCGGCTACGCACTCGGCTGTGACGATTATATTGTAAAGCCGTTTTCCCTGCCGATTTTCTACAACAAGGTGCTTGCTCTGATTAAGCGTTCCAAAGGCTTGGTGCGCTCTTCCCTGCTCACCTGCGGTACGCTTTCGCTCAACCCGAACAACGGCATTGTAGTTTCCGACGGAGTTGAGGTCAGGCTAGCCGCTAAGGAGTATGCTATTCTTAAAGCTCTCCTTGAAAACAAGGGCAGCGTTGTCAGCAGAGATACACTTATTAACAGAGCGTGGGATTATGACTCCTGCACCGATGACCGTGCGCTTGACACACATATAAAAAATCTGCGCAAGGCTCTCGGCGAAAATTCAAAGCTTATCAAAACCGTAATCAAACGAGGCTACAGAATGGAGGAAAACAATGGATAAGCAGTCGAGTAAAAAGGCTGACAATGCAAAGCCTGTTTTGCATAATCATATTTCCAATAAGCTGAAAAAGCAGAAGCGCAGGCTTTTTGTCAGAATTGCTCTGTCACTGCTGATTGTCACAGTTATTGTATTTTCGGCTTTTGCAGTAACCACCTACTACTCCGAGCTTGACATACTGACGAGCCGAGCTAACAGCAATCTTCAGCGCATAGCACTCAACGATTCCTTTTATTACGACCGAGGCTATGGCTATTACACGCTGAACAAGGAAAACAATGAAAATATACAGGTTATCGTAACCAATCTGGAAAACGGTGCAGTTGCATATCAAACTGAGGACGCAGTTGCAGTTGAGTTCTCGGACGACACAAGGAGCTATCATCACGGCTGTATAGAATTTGAACAATTCAGAAGCTCTATGACCGACGAGCAGTACAGGGAGATTACCGATTATCTGACAAAGAAAACAGCGGAAAATGATGAATATTACGAGCTTGTTTGTACGGAATTTTATCCCGCAAACGGTCATATTCTGCCTAAAACCGTAGAAATTGTGCAGACAAGCAAGGAAAACGAGTGGTATGCTCAGGACAAAACAATCACACGCTACGAGCTAAATCCAAAGCTAAAGAGTAAGTCAGAAAAGGCTTATAAATGCGATGATATGAAAAGGAATGTCATTGAGGACGATTTTGTTTTAGGAAAATACAAGCAGAGCAATGTTATTAACGAATACAACGAAGCACTGAAAAATCAGCTTAAAGATATTTCCAATGACGAGTATACATATTCGGACTCTGTAGTTCATATTCAAAGAGTCGAAAATGTTGTTGAAAGCTCAAATGATGAACCGATAGTTATCAGAATCATTGATGAAGTTCCGGTTGTAAGTTCAGATGTCAATTCACTCGACAACATTTCTCTCGGAAGAGTTAAGGTTGCACCGTTTACATATATTTTTGAAAATTCCGAACAGCTACTTGCAATTCCGATTAACACAAATGAACCCAAAAATCTGTCCGTTACCTATGCGGAGAAATTCAATGTGCTTGAAAGCTGCGGCAGCAGACTGTTGTTTATGCTTTTCTTTACAATCGCCTTGTTTCTGACAACAGGAATAATCATCGGCGCAATCACCTGGAGAACGCTTAAAAAGCAGATTGAGCAGGAAAACCGACTGCGCACCGTTACAAATGCAATGGCTCACGAGCTTAAGACGCCCCTGTTTATCATCAGCGGATTTTCCGAAAATCTCGCCGAGAACATTCACCCCGAAAAAAGGGAGCATTACTCAGAGCTTATCGGCGAACAGATTGAATCTATGAACGGTCTTGTGACGAAAATGATTGATTATTCAAAGCTCGATTCTCTCGCCTTTACACCAAGCCTTGAGCAGTTCAGCCTGTCGGATATGACAAAGGAAATAATCGACCGATTTGATACGGACGAAATAGTATTCTACTGCAACGATGAGGTTGAGATTAACGCTGACAAAAAACTGCTCGACTCCGCAATAGAAAATCTAATTGACAATGCGCTGAAATACTCCGTTGACAGCCGACCTGTAACCGTTATGCTCAACAATGGTATGCTATCGGTCAGCAATCCCTGCAAAGCAGTCACAAAGGCAGAAATAGCCGATATGTGGCAACCGTATCACCGTCTTGCAGAAAGCAGTCAGAAGGAAGGGCACGGGCTTGGACTTGCAATTGTCAAGAGCATTTTTGAGCTGCATAAATTCAGCTGCGGCGCTGATTACTCCGACGGAATAATTACCTTCTGGTTCAGATTTAAAAAGAGCAATTAAAAGTCGAGTGTCTCGACACCCAATTCAAGCAGACATCTTGATGTTATCAAGCCTAATTTGCTCGACCGTTTCCGAGTAATTTTCTATAAACGAATAAAGGCAACACCACAAATTCCTGCGGTGTTGCCTTAGTTGCTAACATTCTCTTGTAATGATATGCTCAATTTTATTTCCGATACAGTTTATTTTATCCTGTAAAAATGTAGGAAAGGCTTTATAATAACCAAGTCTGTCAACAGGAATCCAATGCAAACTTTCTCTCGCACCTGTTTGCGTAATACTGTTGCAGGTCAGATTTCGGTTCCCGTTCGGTTTCATCAGAAAGTAAAATGATATTTCGTGACAATCAAGTCCGTCAAGGCTTTCACTGCCCTTAAAGAAGTTTTCGTGAATAAAAGCCATTCTGTCAATCTCATAATGAGTGCCTGTTTCCTCAAAAATCTCTCTTCTGACAGCGTCCTCGGCTGTTTCGCCCATATGAACTGCACCTCCGACGGAATATAAATAATTGTCACAATCATTCCCCATAAGAAGCACATATCCGTCCTCAATAATTATCGCTGCGGCTCTGTAACGAAAC
>CALZCU010000005.1 GCA_945632055.1 uncultured Ruminococcus sp.
ATATTAAAAAACTAATTCAACAAGGTTACGCAGGCAAGACTATCAATGATATATTGACGGTGATAAAAAGCATCTTCAAATATTCCGTATTCAAGGGGTTTGAGCACAACTGTGATTTAAGCTCATTCACTTTGAAAAATCAACGGTCGGATATCGATACCCTGACCCCGCTTGAACAGAAACGGCTCTGCCGCTACCTTATTGATAATTTAAGCAACAGAAATTTTGGTATATTGCTTAGTCTTTGTACCGGTATTAGAATAGGTGAATTGTGTGCTTTAAAGTGGTCCGACATTGATATAAAGGAAAAGGTTCTGATAGTGGATAAGACAATGATACGAATACAAAACAATCATTCAGAACAATCGGGAAATAAGACAAAGGTCGTAATTACACCGCCGAAAAGCATTGATTCTGTTCGTAAAATACCTGTTCCTGATGTTATCGTAAAAAATATCGGCAAGGTAATAGGGGAATCTGACGAATACATTCTCACAGGATATTCTGACAGATTTATAGAGCCGAGAAATATGCAGTATTATTTTAAGAAAATCCTGAAAAAATGCAGTATAAAGGAAGTCAATTTTCATGTGCTGAGACACACCTTTGCTACTATATGCGTTGAAAAAGGCTTTGAGATAAAAAGCCTGAGCGAGATTTTAGGACATTCAAATGTAAAAATAACATTAGACAGATATGTTCATTCCTCAATGGATTTAAAGAGAAAAAATATGGACAAGCTGGATTTTTTGTCGGCTTAATTGCCGTCAGAATTATGGTATAAAATACGGCAATATCAGAATATATCTTGATATTTTCCGATGTTTTCGCAAAGGGAAATACTTTGCGAAAAAAATTTTTTGATTTTTTTGCTTAAAAAACAAAAAAACAACCGCTCACATTAAATTATAATGCAAGCGGTATATTTCAGCTAAAAAAATCCGAACCTCTCATAATTAAAGGTTCGGATTTTATTTGTATATCAAAATATTCATTCGTTATTTTCTTTTCAGGGTTCGCAGGAAAGCTTTTGTTTCTTCGCCAATTCTCCTGCTTTCAATGCATTTTTGGATTGCCTTGTTGAATGTAAAATCATCAAGCGAGCTTTGCTCTAAATATTCAAGCGTTCTGTCTTTGCATTTTGCCGCCGCTGTTGCAACAAGCCACGCCTGCGCCATATTGACATAGTAAAATCCGCTCCGTACGCTGTCACAGCGGTCAAGCACCCTGCCGATATGCTCATCATCAAGGTAGTAATCGAGCATAATCACAAGGGCAATACGGATTTTCCAGTCGCTTCCGCTGTCAAGAAAGGCTTTTATGCGGTCGAAAAAAGGCTCTTTGTACCGTTTTACCTCCTTAAGTCCTGCGCAGAAGCAGTCGCAGATTGCCCAATTGTCAACCTCGTCAGCAAAATTGTTAACCAGAGAAGTAAAATCATCAAAATCGGCTGTTTTAATCAGTCCTGTCACAATTCCTCTGACCATTCGTTCCTCGTAAAATCCCGACTTTGAGATTTTAAGAAAGCTCCTCGGATTTCCCTTTGAAATTTCCCTGCCGATTTCCCTCAGACGGGGCATTCTCACTCCGAGAATGTCATCTTTTTCTGCATTTGGAACGAGCGAGGAGTGAAATTTGCGGTAGCTCTCGTCAGCCTGCGCCTTAAGAAAGCAGACAAATTCATCGTAATCAGAGTCAATCCATTCCTCAAGCCGTAAATTCATACTGTCACTTCCTCCTGCTATCGTAAACCTCGCAGGGGGTGTTGAGGTCGAGGTAGGCGATATCGTGGTGCGGAACCTGCTTTTCCTTTGGCGGAAGCTCCATATAGTTGCCAAACACCATCGTCAGATACTCGTCATAGCCTGCCATACAGGGCATTTCAAGTCCCTCAAAATTAACATAAGCAACGCCCTCGTAGATATGCTTCGGGTATTCCTTTTTCATCCAATACGGTCCTGCGCACAGCTCGGTCACGCATTTGTTTTCGGAAAGCTTGTACTTTGTCATATGACGCTCGGCACACCGCCAGATTTTGTTGCGGAGCTTTTTCCCTCTGAAAACCGAGAGAAGCACCCTGCTTCCGAAGCCCAGCAAGCCACCGTGATTTTCTGGTACAATCTGTGCCAGAAACAGCGAGTAGAGCATTGTCCATATGTACTGCATTTTTCGTGCAAAACGGCTGTCGGGGCAAACATCAAGCGGAAAGACATCAAGCACAAGTCCGTGCGGAATATCAACCTCGGTCTGATTCGCCTTTACCATTGTGTAGTTCGTGTCGGTTACGGTCATAAAAATATTGCCCGTAAACATCTCGTCATCGGTTTTGAGAAGTCTGAATCTGCCGTCTGCGTGCTGTTCGTGCCACAGCGTGTGGAGCTTTTCGTAGTCCTCACGGGGCATAATCACATCGATGTCATCGTCCCACGGCACAAAGCCGCCGTTCCTCAGCGCACCGATAAGACAGCCGCCGATAAGATAGAACCGAAGGTTATTTTTTTCGCAGAACTCCTTGAAATATACGAGCATATCGAGCTGTTTGAGCTGAAGCTCACGCAAAAGCTCGGGAGTCATTTTTACAGTTTCGGGCATAATTTCACCTGCTGATTTCAATTTACAATTAACAATTATCAATTAAAAATTAATGGTCGCTCCGCTCCGAATTTATAATAGTGCGTGTGCATTTCTATGATGTTGTAATTACAAATGCAGTTCTGTCTGCACGACAACAATTGTTAATTGTTAATTGCTAATTGTTCTTTGTTAATTGTTAATTGTTCTTGTGTTCTTTGCAACCTTGCGCTTTACCTTTTCAATGTGTTCCTTTGCGTGGCTGTTTTTGATTTTCTTCTGCCAGAACGGAATCTGAATAAGTCCCACGATTGTGCCTATTCCGTAGGAAATATGCAGAATCGGGAAAATAATCGGAAGCAGAGCAAACTGCGGCTGAATGTTTTTAACCGTAAAACAGCCGACTGCATTTACAACATCGAACATACCGTAAAGCAGTAAAAGCACATAAAGCAGAATAGGCAAGCCGAAAGCCGCCAGCACCGAGCAGAAAAGCAATGCCATTACAAACAAAAACGGCGCAAAGTGGAAGTACGAAAGACAGCCGGGGCACTCGGAGAGAGTGAGTCCTATCCATCTGCCGTTTGAATATTTCTGCCTTATCATATCCTTGAGGTTGTTTCGGGAGTGCTGGTACGAGATAATATCGGGGCAACAGCAGAGCTTATATCCTGCCTTGCGTATTCTGTAGTGAAACTCGTTGTCCTCGGTTCTGCCGAGGTTTTCGTTAAAGCCGCCGACCTTCTGAATAACCTCTCGTCTGTATGCGGCGTGAAACAGGCTGTCGAGATATTCCTTCTGCGTTGCAGGCCGTCTGTATGAGGCAACCGAGCTTCCGAAGAGCGAGTCCTCTGCGGCGAGCAAGGTGAGCTTCCACGAGGAAGCATTTGAGCTGATATTCGGTCTGCCGCCGCCGACAACATATTCTCCCTGCCTGAGGTTGTACACATTTCGGGAAACGAAGTTCCTCGGTATTCTTGCGTGTGCGTCAACTCTGATTATTGCGTCGCCCTTTGCCGTCATAAGTGCGGCATTCCAGGAAAAAGCCTGATTTTTCTTTGCGCACTGAACGATTGAAACATTGTAAAAGCCGTAGTCGGCATTTTTGAACCGTTCCATCTTTTCATAGGTATTATCGGTTGACATACTGTCGACAAACACAATTTCAATCTTGTTGTGGGGATAATCCTGAAGCTTGATATCCCTGAAAAGCCCGTCAAGAGCCTTTGACTCATTGTAGGCTATCATACATAAGGAAATTAACATAATCGGTCACCTCTGTTTTGTTCGAATAGCATAATGCCTCGGCACTCAGTTGAGCAACTCCCTATAACTTATATAGCGAAAAAAGCCATTTTGCCGAGGTTGCCGCAGAAACACCGGCATAGGGCAATGTGTAGATTACAGGCACGACAAGCAGGCACGAAGATACAATCCAGCCTACAAGGCTCAGCACAAGCTTTGCGCTTTCTGCAAAATGCCTGAATGAAAATCCGATAAAGCCGAACATATACCGCCTTGCAGGCAGGCTGTCATTGAATGAATATGCTATTGTGGGATAATATGCAAACAGCAGAAATACTGCCGCTTTAATGATTATCGTTGCCAAAAATGCTCCGAAAAGCGCAAGGGTTGTGAGGTTGAAGCTAAAGTCACGAATCAAATCTGCGTTCAAAGCCTGTGAGGCATAGAAGTAAGCGTCAAATGCGTAGGAAAGCACCGAATAAATGAGCATTAGCACGAAATTGACAAGCAGAGTTTTAAGGTATCTTTTCGCACCCCTGAAGAAATAGAACAGCTCAAAAATGTCTGCTTCTTTACCGCGCGAAGCGTTGCAGAACAGTCTGACAACTCCGTTAATCAGCGGTGAAATGTTCAGTATCAGCAAAAATTTCACAACTGTGCCTGCCACAAAAACAGACTGCATAGAGCTGAGAACAGCGCCTGTATTTACATTAACAATACCTGCGGAAAAGCAAAAAAAGTAAAACAGAGCTTCAATGAGAATGAGGACTGTGCAAACGACTGCAACGGCGGCAATCATAACCGACCAATTGCCTCGAAGTGCAAGCCTTGCCTGTTTTTTAATTATTTTTTCCGTACTCATTATATTCCTCCCGGCGGTGTGGTGGTGTGCCACCGCAGTCAATTCGTGCAGACAGCCCGACAATTTATATTAAAGCGGCTGCCCGACCGAAAAATCACATTTCGTAGGGACACGGCGTGGCGGTGTGCCACCGCAGCCAATTCGTGCAGTCAGCCCGACAATTTATATTAAAGCGGTTGCCCGACCGAAAAATGTGTAAAACCCTATATATACCTTATAAAAACGAGCAACACTTATCTATGCACACGCACTATTACAAATTCGGAGCGGAGCGACCCGAAATTGTTAATTGTTAATTGTAAATTGTCAATTGTTATGTTTATACATTCTATACATCGCTTCAAGGCATATCTGAGCGTGTGTAAAGAATTTCTCTCTGTCAACGCTTTCGTCAGCGTTGTGCATATTGACCTCATCGTCCTTGAAGTTGGGTCCGAAGGCTACTCCTCTGCCGCCCAGCTTTCTTGCGTAGGTTCCTCCGCCCATTGTGTAAAGCTCAGGCTTTTCGCCCGTAATGCTTTCGTATGCGTCCGACAGAAGCTCAATCAGCTCAGACTCCTTTTCAACATAGAGCGGTTTTTCGTGGCCGATTACCTCAACCCTGAGGTCGCTGTTTTTGGCAACCTTCTTAAACTGCTCGATTATTGCCTCTCCGTTGACCGTAACGGGATATCGAATGTCAAACTGAGCCTTTGCTGTTTCGCCCTCGATATGCACAGACGAAAGGTTTGCTGTCAGTGCGCCCGAAACGCAGTCGCTCATCTTTAGTCCGAGCGACCTGCCGTTTGTTTCACAGTTTACTGCATAGTCAATAAAGGAGCATACCGAGCCGATGTCCTCCTTGCTGTATGCGTCTGCAATCAAATCAACAAGCGCAGAAGCGGCATTGAAGCCCTTTTCCGCTTCGCAGGCGTGAGCCGCTCTTCCTCTGCTGATAATCATCAGACCGTCAATTGTATGGTTAAACTCAAAGCTCCCCTCGCTTTTGTCTGCAAGGTGCATAAGCTCCTGCTCATCGTAGCTTGACGAGTCGAGCATAGCATATGCCATATCGGGCACTGCATTGATTGCGTTGCCCGAATGGAACTGCGTGAGCAGTGTTGCGTCATTCATCGGTGCGCTGACCTCAAGGTGAAGTATGCCCTTTTCGGCGTAGCAGATGCCGTAGTCGCTGTCGGGAGTGAAGGCTAAATCGGGATACGGCTGTTTCTCAAAATAGCCGTCCATATCGTCCATTCCCTTTTCCTCTGAGGTGCCGTAAATTGCACGGAGCGTGTTTTTACCCTCAACATTATGCTCCTTTAACGCTCTCAGGCAATAGAGATTCACAAGAGCCGCACCCTTGTCGTCGGCAATTCCCCTGCCGTAAAGCCTGCCGTTTTTGTCGGTGAGCGCATAAGGCAGAACGCTCCAATTGCTTCCCGCAGGAACAACATCGAGGTGAGAAAGCACTCCGCAGAGCCTTCCGCCTTCGCCAAGCTCGATATGTGCGCTTTGCTCGGTCACTCTCTCGCCCTTTAAGCCGAAGTCCTCGGCTCTTTTGAGAATGAATTTTAATGCGCTGTCACATTCATCATCTCTTTCACCGCTTATGGACTCAAAGCCAATCAGCGTGTTGAGGTCCTTAAGAAGCTCGTCCTTATATTTAAGAATTTCATTTCCGAAAAGCATAATTTATCCTCCTGTTTTGACATTGATGAATAATGCGTTGCAGCTTGGACTTAACGAGTGTAGGGAACAGTCTTGACTGTTCCGCAGAGCTAAAGCCAACGCATTGAAATATCGGAATGGTCAAGACCATTCCCTACAATTATTTTTCGCCTATTCCCTATTCAGAATAGCGGCACATAATTACCGTTGCTGTCTGCGCCTTTTCCGTCTGCTAAAGCAAATCACAATGCAAAGATAAACTGCAAAAGCAGTCAACGCACAAAGGCTGATTTTTACTCCCGTCCAGAATCCCGGTGTTTCATAGGTGAACACAATCTCGCAGTCTGTGTAGCCGGGTACTCTTACAGCCATAAAGCCGTAATTCACCTTTTCTATTTCAACAGGCTCACCGTTTATCTCGGCAGAAAAACCGTCGCTGTAGGGAATACTGAAAAACAGCAGATTGTCCGACGAAGTGTTGCTGTAGCTTGCTTTGAAGCCGTTGTCTGTGTATTCAAACTCGGAACAGCTTGAGTCTGCAAGCTTATCGCACTGCTCCTTGTAGCTCTTCACGCCGTACTTATATTTTTCAACGATACTATCGAAATACTCGGGGTGCTCGCCGTAGAGAAGCCTGTACTTTTCATCGCTGTAGCCCGTAATATCGGAATACTTCTTCATCTGCTCCCTCGAAAGCACCATTGAGTACAGAATTGCCTCTGTCTTATGAACTCCGCTCACCTGCTCAAACTCCTCCTTGGCAACGAAGGAATCATAGGCAAAGCCCATTGGAATGTATCAATCGTTCTCTTAAATATCAAATCCGTTGCAGGTTTGTACAGAGTCCCAATACGGCATCTTTGTTGCTCCGTCCTCATCAACAAAGGACTGCTCGCTTCCTGCCTTGCCGTCGGCTCTGTAGTCAAAAAGATATTTACAGCTCAGAAGTCCTCTCAGACCATAGGCTGTTAAATCGGGACGAGAGGCGACATCTCTTGTGATGCCCATAGCGTCATAAAACTGCATAATCGAGGTGGAAACAGAGCTTTGAAAGCAGTTTATGCTCTGAATTTTCCAATACATCGCCGTATTGTCAACACACTCGTAAAAGTCGCTTCGCACCTCGCCGAGGTCATCAATTGCAATATCCTCCCTTGAATTGAGGATATCCTCCTTTATCGGCTCGGTGGTGGAGCTTGACACCGCTCCCGTTGTAATAATAAATGCTGAGGAAAGGAGCGACACAATCAGCACTCCTGAAACGGAAGCAACTGCAAAATGCGGCGTTCTGCCCTTGAATTTTTTAAGAATAAGCACAAACGCAAGCAGGCTCATCATAGCCATAAGCACATAAATCCAGAAGCGCTCAAAGGTTGCCTGCACTCCGAACGAATAATTCTTCACTCCGTCCTCGGTTTCGGTGATGCTCGGCATAAGTCCGATAAGTAAAGCCGCTCCTGCCGTAATTCCAGCCGACCACGCAACGGCTCTGTTCCAATTCGTGCGTTTGCTTTCGAGCGCACGGACTGTTGCAAGCGTGAGCATAAGCACCGCCATATAGAACCACCGTGCATAGTAAATCGAGCTGTTCATAAGCTGAAACGCACTGTTCAGCACAGGCACAAAGGCGAACAGCATAAGCAGTGTAATAAGCTTTTTTAGCCAATCCCGTCCTGCCGTCTGCAAAAATGCAATTACTCCCGTCATTCCGAACAGCGGAAGCCAGCCTGCAACTGACGCCCATTTGCAGTTCGAGCCGGGCGTGAATACGGGAAAGGCAGGCATATCCGCAGGGAAGAAAAATCCCAGAATAATCAGCCAATATCTCTGCGGCTGGTCGTGAACGAGCGAGTTCCAGCCGTTCGGCAGGCTGTCAAGCCTTGGATTTCCCATAAGTCCGAGGACGGACGGCAGAAGAATGAATGCCGTAGCCGCAAAGCCGATTACAACCTCTGCGGCGAGTAATAAAAACTCCTTTATTTTAAAGCGGCAGGTCCTTGTCAGCATTATCATAAGGTAATACATTATGACAAAAAGCACCTGACCGACAAAGAAGTAGTAGTTCACCACACAGGCGGCAAACACTGCAACGGCAAAAACTCCTCTTTTTCTGTCATAGATGAACGAATCCAGAGCCGCAAGCAGGAGAGGGAACATTATCATCGGCTCGTGGAAGTGGAAAAAGAACACATTGTAAATTGAAAATCCCGAAAAGGCATAAAGCAGGCCGCCGAGTACGGCAAAGCTCTTTTCCCCTACATAACGCTGTAAATAAAGATAAGCCGCAAGCGAAGCGCAGGCGAATTTCAGAATCAGCAACGGGCCGATAAGGTACGGCACAAATTCATTCGGGAACGGAATTGTCAGCCAGAAAAACGGACTTCCGAGCAAATAGAAGCTGTAGCTTGAAAGCAAGTCCGAGCCGAGGTCGGTCGTGTGACTCCAGCCGAGCTGACCGCTTTTGACAGCGTCGTGAATCATCTGATAGAACGGTATTTCCTGAACATTGAAATCACCGTAATAATAGAACACACCGCCGTTGAAAATTATGAACGGTATAAATAATATTGCGGCGGCGGCAAGCGCAAGCCCGAAGGCAAGCAAAGGAAAGCACCGCTTTTTCTGACATAATCGGGAAGGTTTAATGGTCATTTACATACTCCGTACAGCAATTAACAATTTACAATTTCGGGTCGCTTCGCTCCGAATTTAATAAATTCCACACTCGTAAAGCAACAGGCTTTGACATTTCAATGAAATGCAGTATAATACAATTATATATTATAGCACACTCAAATGGATTTTGCACTAATTTTTGTAAAAAAGTCAGCGGTGTACCACCGCAGGTAATTCGAGCAGACAGATTAATATTTTCAATTCTTTTCTGCCCGACCGTTTTCGTGCAATTTCCTATAAAGTAAAAAAGTCAGGTTGGTTGCTATACTGTATTATTTGATACAAAATCACATTCGTAGGGGCGGATATTATCCGCCCGTCAGCGTGCCGCTGCACCCTACTCTGTGAATATATTACTAAAATTTTCAGGAGAACAATATGAAACCGTCACATTTCTATGCTATGCTTTCAAGGATGAAGTACATCAACCGCTGGGGGCTTATGAACAACACAAAGCAGGAGAACCTCAGCGAGCACAGCCTGCAGGTTGCAATGATTGCTCACTGCCTTGTGCTGATACACAACAAACGCTTCAAAGGCAGTCTTGACGCCGAGCGAGCCGCTCTGCTCTCGGTATTCCACGACTCAACCGAGATAATCACAGGCGATATGCCCACTCCGATAAAATATTTCAATCCCGAAATAAAGAAAGCCTATAAAAAAATCGAGGAATCCGCCGCAGAAAAGCTCATTGCGATGCTCCCCGATGATTTCAAGCCCGAATTCGAGGGAATAATAAAGATGAACGGCGAGGGCGACAGCGAGCTTAAAAAATTTGTCAAGGCGGCAGACAGGTTTTCCGCACTGATAAAATGTATTGATGAAATGCGTATGGGCAATGATGAGTTCCGCAAGGCAAAGGAATCTATTGAAAAATCCATTCACGAGATGGATATGCCCGAATGTAAGGTTTTTGAGAGTGAGTTTCTGCCGTCATTCTATCTGGCACTGGACGAGCAGAAATAAAAACACAAAATATGACTGAAATATACAGGAAATTAACAAACCTCGACGAATTATTTTTCTGATTTAGAATTATCTGAGAGAATTATGTGTTATAATAGAATATTATGAAGTATTATGCTTTAAAATAACGAACGGAGGAACGATATGGCAAATAATGATAAAGAAAAAAATCTTGTTGATATAAGTTCCGGCACTCAAATCAGAAAGGTCTACAATAAAAAGGGCAGAGCAAGGCGCATTGTGTGCATTGTTCTCTCTGTTATTTTTTTAATCGGCGGCAGTGGAATGATTTATGTTTACAGCCTGCTCGATTCCCTGCAGTTCAAGGATATTTCCGATGACTCAAAGACGACAAACGCAAGCGGAAAAACCGATTCGTCAGGCTTTACCGTAGAAAATAACGATATTCTTCAGGACTCAAAGGTTCTTAACATTATGCTGTTCGGTGAGGACAACCACGACGGCGAGGAGCACGGCAGAAGCGATACAATGATTATGGCTTCAATCGACAACCGTCACAAAAAGCTCAAGCTCACCTCGTTCCAGCGTGACACATATGTTTTCATTCCCGGTCATGACTACGACAAAATCAATGCTTCATATACGCTCGGAGGAGCAAAGCTCTCGATTCAGACTATAGAAGCAAACTTCGGCGTAAAGGTTGACCGCTATGCCGTTGTTGACTTTGACAGCTTTATGAAGATAGTTGATACTCTCGGCGGTATTGATATGCAGGTAACGCAGGACGAGATTGACTACATCAACTATCAGATGTATAAAAACGAGCAGGTGGACACTCCGACAACCATCACCGACCCGCCCGGCGTTGTTCATCTCACAGGTCAGGAAGCACTTTGGTATGCCCGCAACAGAGGTCTTTCAAAGGGCGAGGACGGCAACACAATCGGCATTGACGGTGACGATTGGGACAGAACCTCACGACAGAGAAAGCTCATTGAAACTGTTTTTGAAAGTATGAAGGGCGCTGACCTCGGACAGATTATCTCAATTGTAAGCTCAATCGGGCCTCTTGTCACCACCAACCTCAAAAAGGACGAAATCACTGCGCTTGTATCACACGCACTTGGCTATCTTGAGTACGATGTCGAGCAGTATTATGTGCCTGAAGAGGGACTCTGGTACTACGATGACGACACACCGTCAGGCTCGGTTATCCGCATTGCAGATATGCAGACGCAAAGAGTTAAGTTTGCCGAGTTCATTTATGAGGATTTAGTAAGCGAAAACACCGCCACAACCTCTGCACAGTGAATATATTAATGTAAAGAGTTAAAGCTCTCTGCTTGATTTCAGGCAGAGAGCTTTTCCAATTTACAATATAAAATTAACAATTAACAATTTTAGTCGGGCAATCTTTATTATTTATATTATCGACCTATCTGCCCGAATTGACTGCGGTGGCACACCGCCATTTGTTCCTATGTCCATTCCAGCGTCAGGAAAAACTGCTCGTATGCGTCATCCCAGCCGTCAATTCCTTCAACACCGCCGCCGTTTACACTGCGCAGCTTTGCGTCGTTTGAGTCCTGCCCCACCGCCATAAGCTCACCGATGCTTATGCTGTAGCCCTTGCTTTGGCAGAGTGCGCAGAAGCTTTCAACAGGATTGTCGGAAGCCTTGGTGAGCAGAAGCTCCGACTTCAATTTTTCATCATTTTTTGCCGCCTTAAGCAGACGGTCAAGCTCCATTTCAACCATAATTCACCACTGCTTTGTAAAAACATTTCATATTATATTAGAAGTTTCTATAAAATCAAAAAGCTGTCCCGAACGGAACAGCCTTTCAACCGATTAAATCATTCGATAGAGCTGTCAAGATACTCCATAAGCTCCTCGTCGTCCTTCTTCTGCTTATCCTTTACGATAAAGAAAGCAGTAAGTGCGGCTGAAACAGCAGCCACAGCGGAAATTATGCCGATGATCCAAGCAAGTCTTTTATTTTTCATACTGAGTCCTCCAAGTCTTTTCAGAATTTATTGTTTTCCGTTTGTATAGTTATATTCTATACATTTTTTATGAAAAAGTCAACAAAAAAATATGTCGAGTACCTCGACACGGATATAACAATTTCGTAGGGGTGCTACACCCATTCGTAGGGACACGGCGTGCCGTGTCCGCAGTGAACATCAAACATAAATTATTAA
>CALZCU010000006.1 GCA_945632055.1 uncultured Ruminococcus sp.
TACAGCCAGGTTATTCATAGTTTAATTGGACTTAAAAACAACCTAATACAAGCAGGTAAATATACAGATGTTGTTGATTACTTGCTTGTTCGATTAATTTCAGCCAAGAAAAAGAATATAAAGATTCGTATCAAAAAATGAATATATTATAGTACCAACCTACTCAGTCATTGGAGTAGGTATTTTTTTTTGAAAAAATTTTTTAAAATACCCTGACAAATGGGTACCCTTTGTCCAAATAGGTGAAGAGGTTATTTTTTCGAGCAATCTAAAAGACCTTTTCGCTGAACCTTGAAAACTGAATATCACTTCATTGAGACTTTAATTCTGATGATGTGCAAAAGCACGAGCCACAGCAGCGGTACGCCACGACCTCATATTAAGAGTGAGCGCTAATTCCGTCTGCAAGTATCAGGTTGCCCCTGATATGGCGACGACAGTCAGAATGATAATGATACTCCTGTACGCAGCTCGGAGAGTTCCTCGGAGGGGTGAGATTCCCGTGCAACGGTAAAGCAGACCGTTACTTAATGAAGTCCCAGATAGATTTATCTGTCCGCTGGGGGTGTTGAGGACAAGTACAGCGGAAAAGTTACATAGCTGTTTTTGCAGGACAGCTATTACGGTGTAAAAACCTTAATGCACCGTGACAAAATTTGAAAGGAGGAAAACGAATGCCAAACTGCAAAACTATTGCTATATGCAATCAGAAAGGCGGCGTCGGAAAGACGACAACCACAATGAATTTGGGCATTGGATTGGCTATGCAGGGCAAAAAGGTACTTCTTGTGGATTGTGATCCGCAGGGAGATTTAACAACCTGTTTAGGGTGGCAGAGAGTTGATGAGATACCTGTTACCATTGCCACAAAAATGCATGATGTAATCCGTGACGACAACACGGATGCTACAAGCGGAATACTTCACCATAACGAAGGTGTTGACCTGATACCTTCCAATACAGACCTGGAAGCGTTGGAAATGTACCTCGTTACGGCAATGAGCCGTGAGAATATTCTGAAAAGCTATCTGAGTAAGGTGAAGTCTAACTACGATTATATTCTGATTGATTGCAGACCTTCACTCGGTATGCTGACGCTAAATGCATTAACGGCGGCTGACAGCGTTGTTATTCCTGTTCAGGCGCAGTATTTGCCTGCAAGAGCTATGACGCAGCTTTTACAGACCGTTACAAAAGTAAAGTCACATACCAACCCCAACTTGGCTGTTGACGGTATTTTGCTTACGCTTGTAGATAACAGGACGAACCTTGCCAAAAGCACGGTGGATGCAATTCGTGACAACTTTGGAAGTGTAATCAGGATATATAAAACCAAAATTCCGATTGCAGTAAAAGTCGCAGAGGTAACTTCCAAGGGTAAAAGCATTTATGCTTATGAGCCGAACAGCAAGGTGGCATTGGCATACGCTGAATTTGCAAAGGAGGTGCTTTCGGATGGCAGAAAGAAAGAGCGACTTCGCACTGCCGACACTCGATGACCTTTTCTCTACACAGCAGGAGCGAGAGGATGCAAAGCTTGAAAAGATAAGGAATATTCCGCTTGAACTGATTGATGATTTTCCCGACCACCCGTTTCATGTCAGAGATGACGAGGATATGGTGCAGCTTGTGGAGAGCATTAAGGCAAACGGAGTATTAACGCCTGCTGTTTTAAGGCAGAAAGAGGACGGAAGATATGAGCTTGTCAGCGGTCACAGGCGAAAGCGAGCTTGTGAGCTTGCAGGACTGACTACACTCAGAAGTGAGATAAAGGACTTAACCCGTGACGAAGCTATTGTATATATGGTTGAGAGCAATTTTCAGCGTACAACAATACTTCCAAGCGAGAAAGCCTTTGCTTACAAAATGAGGTTAGACGCAATAAAGAGGCAAGGACAACGTACAGATTTAACTTCTCGCCCAGTGGGCACGAAGTTATCAGTATCAAAGATTGCAAGCGATGTTGGTGATAGCGAAAGACAAGTCCACAGATATATCCGCTTGACAAATCTTGTTCCCGAACTTTTACAGCTTGTTGATGAGGGCAGAGTTAAAATGCGCCCTGCTGTTGAACTTTCATACCTTGATGAAGATTGCCAGCGTGATGTCGCCCTACAGATTGATATTAACGACTGTACACCGTCGCACGACCAGACAATCCGAATGAGGAAAATGTTTGAAAGCGGTAAGCTGACAGCAGAAGCTGTTGAAGCGATTATGTCGGAAGAAAAACCGAATCAGCGAGAGCGTATTGTGCTGCATGGTGACAGAGTGCGAAGCCTTATTCCCAAAAGCGTAAAGCTAAAGGACACAGAGGACTATGTTTGCAAGGCTTTGGAACACTACCGCAGATACCTGCGAAGCCGAGCAGAGCGTGACGGCAGGTAGGACAAGTTATTTTTTTACTTTCCCCTTTCTCACACTCTATCCCCTTATACTACCTGAACTACCCGAAAAGAAAGATATATACTATCTCATAAATTAACCTTATCTCATAAATATATCTTTCTCTAAAGGCAAACAAACGCAAATTTTATTTCAACGGACAGAATTTAACTGTCCGATTTTTATTATGGAGGTAAACCAATGACAAAAGTTTTTAACAAGAGAAACGCAAAGAGAATTACTGCGGTTGTGCTCGCACTTATCTCTATCGTTTCAACAATTTTTATTCTTCCTGCAAATGCCGCCGCAAAAGAAGTAACAGTCACATTTGACTATGCTTACGACACAGGCGGAAACATCATAAAATTTGTAAAGTACACAGAACACGACGGATATGTAGTCGGAACAGTCGGAGAAGAATTGTGCAGGATTTATGCAGACGGAAAAGACGCATACTGCATTGAACCCGGTCATTCTCTCTTTTCAGGCAATACGCTGACAACTGATGCTTCGGCGGCTTGGAACGCTCTTTCAAAGGCACAGAAAAAGGCAGTAAATCTTGCACTTCTTTTCGGAAAGTCGGGAAGTGCATCAAGCCTTGTCGGTACAGACGGTCAGAAGTGGATTGCTACACAGCTTGTTGTGTGGGAGTTCTGCACAGGTTGTCGTGACGCATCAACATTTAAACTGAAAAATTCAAAGTTTATTGACGGCATCACATCGGGCGGTGCAAACCCGAATGTAAAAACCAACTACAATAAAATCATCGCAAAACTTGAAGATTACAACACTATTCCCAGCTTTGCTTATGAAACTTCTGCAAAGGCGAAGAGCAATGTCAATGAGTTAAAGTACAGTGACGGTAAGTATTCACTTACACTTACTGATAGCAACAATATTTTGTCAGACTATGATTTCAAAACGACTGGCGGCGTTTCCGTTTCTGTTTCAGGGAAGAAGATTACGCTGACTTCAACAAAGGCTATTCTGGATACAGTTGTGTTCAGCGCAACGAAGAAAATGCCGAAGGTTACGACAACGCTGATTGCCTGCGGCAGCTCGTCAAAGCAGGATGTTGTAACAGGTGTTCAGTCTGATACTGAAACCAAGACGGCGTATTTTGCCGTAAAGACCTCAGCCGGAAGTCTGAAAATCGTTAAGACCTCGGATGACGGAAAGGTCGACGGAGTGAAATTCAAGATTACAGGTACTGATAATTACAGTATGACGGTCACTACGAACTCAAAGGGTGAATTTCAGCTTGATGACCTCAAGGTCGGCACATATACCGTAACCGAGGTAACTGAGGATAAGTACGAAACACAAAAGGCACAGCAGGTTAAGGTTGAAAGCGGAAAAACTGCAACCGTAAAATTTAGCAATGTTCTAAAGCGTGGTGAGCTTCAGGTTGTAAAGTCCTCTGAGGATAATTTCAATGCAGGCGTGAAATTCCACCTATACGGAACATCTTTATCCGGGGCAAATGTAGATGAATATGCTGTTACCGATAATTCCGGTGTTGCTGTTTTCAAAAATATCCTGGTAAGCGGTGACAAGCCATATACCCTTGAAGAAGTGGATACAGCTATTCGCTATGTTGTACCGAAATCGCAGACAGCACCTATTACTTGGGATAAGGCGACAAAGAGAGAATTTACCAATACACTCAAAAAATTTACCGTTACAGTTGAAAAGAGCGATGCTGAAAAGAAGAAAGCACAGGGCGACGCTACACTTGCGGGAGCAAAGTACGGTATCTATGACGGCGATAAGTTAATTGATACCTACACAACTGATGAAAGCGGCAAATTCACGACAAAGGAATATGTTTGCGGTGAAAACTGGACAATCAGAGAGATTGAACCATCAGAGGGATATTTACTTGATACAACTGTTTATAAGGTAGGTGCAGAAGCAAAAAATTACACGGTTGAGCATAATGTTATTTCTCTTGATGTAACCGAGGATGTTATTAAGGGTGATGTGGAAATCGTCAAGCATTGCGATGACGGACAGACCAAAATCGAAACTCCGGAAAAAGGAGCCGAATTTCAGCTTTTTCTCAAAAGCGCAGGCAGCTATGAAAATGCCAACCCGGATGAGCGTGATATCCTTGTATGTGACGAAAAGGGATATGCAAAATCAAAGAAGCTCCCCTACGGCACATACACAGTTCATCAGACCAAAGGCTGGGAGGGCAGAGATAAAATTGCCGACTTTGATGTATTTATCTGCGACAACTCAAAGCCGTACAGCTATATCATCAATGATAAGATTTTTGAATCCTATATTAAGGTGGTTAAAGTGGATGCAGAATCAGGAAAAACAATTCCCTACGCAGGGGCAGGATTTCAGATTTATGACTCCGATAATACTTTAATTACAATGTCGGTAAAATATCCGTCAAATATGACGATTGATACTTTTTATACTGACAGCAACGGCAGCCTTATCACGCCTGAAAAGCTCGTTTACGGAAAGGGATACAAGCTTGTTGAGGTACAGGCTCCCTACGGATATGTCCTTGATAAAACACCTGTTTATTTTGATGTAACAAAGGAAAATTCTACAAACGAAGGCGGTGTTACTTTGATTAAGGTGAACAAAGCTAATGTCGCACAGAAGGGCAAAATCTCAATTTCAAAGGAAGGCGAGGTTTTCTACGGCGTAAATGTCAGCGGCGGCATTGATGAGAACGGCAACGAAATACCGACCGTCTATCAGCCTGTTTATGAAACGGCAGGACTTGAGGGTGCAACATACGAAATCCGTGCGGCAGAGGATATTATTACTCCTGACGGCACAATACACAATAAAAAGGGCGAACTTGTTGATACAGTTACCACAGGAAAGGACGGAATTGCTGTAAGTAAAACTCTTTACCTCGGTAAGTACAGCATTAAGGAAACTCACGCTCCATACGGAATGGTACTCAATGATGAAGTGCATATTGTAGAGCTTACCTATGCAGATCAGACCGTGAAGCTTACTGAGACAGCAACTTCATTTTTCAATGACAGACAGAAAGTTAAGGTCAGCCTTGAAAAGTGGCTGGAAACCAATGAAGTGTTTGATATTGGTACAAACGAGGAAATAAAGAATATATCCTTTGGCTTGTTTGCAGAACAAGAAATTGTTTCGGCAAGCGGAACTTCTATTCCTGCTGACGGACTTATAGAAATTATCAATCTCGATGAAAAGGGCAACGGTTATGTGAATACAGACCTTCCGTTCGGCAGTTACTATGTTAAAGAGTTTTCAACGGATGAGCATTATATTCTCAGCGATAAAAAATATCCGGTTGTATTTGAATACGAGGGTGAAAAGACGAGTACGGTTGAGCTGACTGTAAATGACGGTGAGCCTATCGCAAATAAACTTATCTACGGCTCGGTATCGGGCAGAAAAGTTGATGAAAACGGAGAACCTCTCGGCGGAGCTGTTATCGGATTGTTTAAATCCGCAGATGTTGAATTTACAGAGGAAAACGCAACCTTGACAACTGTTTCGGAGGATGACGGAAACTTCAGCTTTACCGATATTCCTTACGGCATCTGGTATATCCGTGAAATCGAACAGCCGACAGGCTTCGTCCTCAATGACACGGTATATCCGGTTACCGTTAACGCTGACGGCGATGTTGTAGAAATTGAGATTGTCAATGAATTTATTCGTGGCAAAATCAAGACCACAAAGGTTGACGCTGACTATCCCGATAATAAGCTGACAGGCGCAGTATTTGAGCTTTATTCCGACATTAATGCTGACGGCAAACTGGATAATAATGACGAACTTATCGGTGAAATCAAGGAAACCGACACTGGTGTTTACGAAACGGACGACCTTGTTTACGGACACTATCTTGTAAAGGAGAAGAAGGCTCCTGACGGCTTTATTATTGATGAAAACATCTATCCTGTTTTTGTTGAAACGGACGGCAAAACCTACGAGGTGGAAAATGAAGCAGGTAAGGGATTTTTGAATGAAGCGATGAAAGGCTCACTCAGAATCATAAAGACCTCATCAGACAAAAAGATTGAAGGTTTTTCTTTCCGTGTAACAGGTGAGAACGGATATGATGAAATCTTTAAGACCGACAAAAACGGAGAAATTCTTATTGAGGGATTACGAATCGGCAAGTATATAATTTCCGAGGTAAACAACGATGCATCAGCCGGTTATCTGCTTCCTGATGACAAGGTTGTTGAGATTGAATACGGCAAGACCGCAAAGGTAGAAATGCACAACGAGAAAATTCACACTCCGAAAACAGGTGATGAGAGCAATCCAAACCTTTGGCTTATTCTCGGAGGTGCATCGGCAGTTGGTGTTGCGGCTTGTGCGACAGCTCTTATAAGAAAGAGAAAGAAAAACATCAAGGAGGCTGAAGAATGAAAGTTATAATTGCCGTAGCACTTCTTGTGTTTATCATCGGCGGCTTTATCTTTTTACAGATTAAAAATCACAACAAAAAGAAGTGAGAAACTATACGACGGGCGGCTTTATTAAGACCGCCCGTTAGATTTTGAAGGGAATATATGAAATGGCAGATAAAACTGTAATTACAACACAACAGAAATTCAAGGTGCTGAATAAGCTTTTTGAAGCAGGCTTCAAAACAGAAAAGGATTTGCAAAGCATAAACTTTCAAAATGTTTTCAGCATACCCAATCTGACAGTTCAGGAAATGAGTATAATTTCCGAATTGCAGACCAACACAAAGGGCAATAAGCTCTATTCTTATCTTGGAGGTAACAATGATGAACAAAACAACGAATGCTAACCGAATCACTCTATGGACGAGTATCGACCTTATGCTTCCGTGCATTAAGGCAAAAATCAGGAGTGAGCTTTCGTCATTTACGGAAAATAAAGTGACTGCACTTATGTACGCAGCAAACTTCAAGTATTTTGAAGAAATAACATATAAGCTCAGCAAGGTATCTGTCGGACAGCCGATTATTGCGGTTGCTTCATTTACCGACACTTTTAACGAAGAAAAGAATTCGACTGCCGTTAAGGTTATTGATTCCGGCAATCTCGGAGAATGTTTTGATATGGATTTTGACCTTGCAGAGTGGTATATCGACGAGAACGGCGACCTTTGCTCATACAATATTGACCGTGAGGGCGCAGGCTTTTATATCTTCTTTACGATCAAAAAAGATGCTCCGCTAAGTCTTGTACAGAGGTTTTTCAAGGAAGCCGAAAGAGGCGACTGCGAGCTTGACTATATCAACGAAATTGCCGAGAGTATCGGTGACAAGGTACTTGACGCTCTTGGTATGAAATTCTGCTGTTCGGACGGTGAGTGTAATGGAAAGTAGTCTTTCTCCGCTAAAGGGTAAGGAATGGCTTTACACCTACCGCAACAGTCAGCAGATTTCAATGCAGACAGGCTTGATCGGCTATATCCGTGCGGATATGGGTACAAACGGAAACGAGTTCTGGTCAAGTTGGAACAGCTTTCGTGATGATTTGAATACACCTGAATTTAACTCTGAAAAGGTTGATGTTATAAATTCTTTTTTAGGTGACGGCGGATTTCTTTCAAGCAGAAACGAGCTTGTTAAGTTCTGCCACAGCGATAAGGTGTTCGCTTATGAAACAGGCAGAGATTACGGAGTGAGAGTAAACACGAAGGATTACGCTTATCTTACGCGCCTTAATCCCTACAAGGGCGAATATAATCTTTACTGCTATTGCTACAAAAAGGATTGGCTTGACAGTCATCTTGAAAAAGCTGAACGAGGTATTCGTTTTATCAATCCTGATTACGAGGAGTTATTCCGAATTGATGACGGGGATAAAATCAGAATAACTTATTCTGACGGTGAAAAGGCTGACAAGATATGCAGATATGTTGACGACTATCACTTTGAAGCAAACAGCGATATTTTTCACATATGTGAATTTGCAGAAAGACTTGAAAAAGCGAAAGCCGATGTTATCCCTCTCCGTTCCTCTTTGCCTGACCAATGCTATGTTTTCGTACAGTCCGAAAATAAAATCGGTATTGTAAACAAAGGCGAAAAGGGATATATCGATTCAAAGTCGGCTAACGGTAAACCAAGTGAAAACCGTGCGCTTGTTGATGATTTGAACGGAAAGCTCGGTATTACAAAAGCTCAGGCAGAAGCAATGAAGGCAGGCTCTTTGCTCGGCTGGGATTGCCCGGCGGCTGATCCGAAAAATTATAACGAGAAAGGAACACCTATCAAGCCTAAAAACAGAAACCACGAAAGATAAGGAGGTGCTGAACAATGGCAAGAAAGTTTGACCTTATCTCACAGCTGTATGAAGATACCTCGAAAGAGGTTATGTCACCCGATAAATGGGCGGCATTTCTGAAAACAGCCTGTTATAACTACCGACTGCGATTTGATGAACAGCTCCTTTTATACGCTCAGAAACCCGATGCAACCGCCGTCCTACCTATTGAACAGTGGAACAGGACATTCGGTCGCTGGGTAAACAGAGGCGCAAAGGGTATTGCCGTGTTTGAAAGTCTGAACGGCAATTCACAGAGGTTAGTCCATTATTTTGATATTTCCGATACACACGCAAGCGAAATTTCACGAGCTGTCCCTATTTGGAATATGAAACCAGAATACACAGATGAAGTAATTGACACGCTTGAAAGCAGCTTCGGATATCTTGATGAAAAGAACAGCCTTGCTGATGCAATTATCTCCGCATCAGGTAACGCTGTAGAGGACAACATTCCCGATTATGTGGGAGATTTGCTTGTAACGGTTAATGATACCTTTCTTGAAGAATTGGACGAGGACATCGTTAAGTCAATGTACAGACAGCTTGTTAGTAACAGTGTTGCTTTTATGATTATGACAAGACTCGGCATTGACACTGAACCGTATTTTAACGATGACGACTTCCGTGATATTGTCAATTTCAATACGCAGGAAGCTTTGAATGCTCTCGGCTTTGCCACGAGCGATATTGCCGAAATGGGACTGTCGGAGATTTCCAAAACCGTGCTGGTACTCAACCGTCAGAATCGCATAATTGCGGAAAACAGACAAAGTGAATATACTAATAGCACAATAAATACCGAAAGGAGTTTTGACAATGGTAGAACTGACATACACAATGCAGGGCGATTACCTGCTTCCGAACCTGACGCTTCCCGAACAGCCGAGGGTACAGCTCGGACATTACGCTCAGATGAGGAAGAATTATCTGTTGCAGAAGCACAAAATTCTCTATTACAATCTGCTGACGAAGGGAACGCTGACCGAACACCTGTCGGAAATCGAACAGACGGCGACAGAGATGGAGGACAGAATTCTCAGACAGATGGCGGTGCAGGAGGGCGTGACAGAGAAGCTGAAAGCGGACGACCCGATGAAGTGGACACGCCTGATGAACAACCTCAGACACTCGGCTCAGGAGATAGTCAAAGCGGAAGTGATTTACGCTTAGAATATTACGACCGCAGCAACGAGGATAAAAGTATTCCGTTCTTTGGCAGTGATGATAAAATCAAGGCTGTCCTGTTATCTACTCCGTATCTCAAAGCGACCAAAACGGAAATAGTAAGATACTTTGAAAATGAATCGGATAGTAAAAAACGAGTTGAATTTATCAAAAGCATATTCAATAATGATGCTACCGAGATTACTACTCCCGACGGAAAGCGGATGGGATATAAAACCTATCAGAATGTACTTCTTTTGTGGGAAGGCGAGCAGGAGAATAAAATAGCGCAAGCTTACTATGATTGGGGTGTTATTGCAGGATATTTTGAGGGTATGCGGTTGCTCGGGGAACTCAGGGACACAACAAAACCTCTGCCCTCTCTTGAAGGACAGTTGGAAATAATAACAGCCGGGGCAGGAGAAAAAACTCCTGCCTTTGCCTTTTCTCAGGAGATTATTGACGCTGTACTTACCCACGGAAGCGGTGTAAGCGAGGGTAAAATGAGGATTTACGAGCAGTTTCAAAAGTCTTTATCTGCAAAAGAAAACATTGATTTTCTAAAAAACGAGTACGGCTGGGGTGGCTCATATCCAATTATTATAGGAACAGGGATTGATGAAAGTCACGACGGCAAGGGTATTATGCTCAGCCGTGGCTTTGAAGATAACGCACCACGATTGCTGTTAAATTGGAGTAAGGTTGAAAAGCGTATCGGTGAGCTTATAAAACTTGACCGATACCTCAATCCAAAGGAAAAGGAATATTATCCGACTTGGCTTGAAAAGCAGGAACAGATAAGAGCCGAACGGGCGGCGGAGAAAGAAATCCGTGAAGCAATATATACTCCGCCTGCCGAAAAGGAAGCTATCTCTATTGAATATGAATACAAATATTCGCTCGGTGCATCGGTATATATCGGAGCGGATGAGTATGAAATTCTGTCCTTTGACGAAAACCGTGTAATGCTTTTTGACAAACAGTTTCCTCTTTTCAACAAGGAAATGACAAGGGCGGAATTTGACAGCAAAGTCAAAGAAAACCCGATGAACGACCATTTAAAATTTGCCGTACAACCCGAAAAAGAAAAACAGATTACACAGCGAGATTACAGCAGTTACAGTCCTGTTATGCAGGAATACTTCAAGATTAAGAATGAACATCCTGATACGATTATTCTGTTCCAAATCGGTGATTTTTACGAGGCTATGGGCGGTGACGCCATAACCGTTTCACAGGCACTCAGCCTGCATAACACAACCCGAAGAATAACCGATACGGAACGGATTGATATGTGCGGTTTTCCGTCACACAGGCTTGAAACCTATACGGATATGCTGCTTGACCGAGGTTACAATATCGGTATTTCAAGTCCAAACGACAGACAAAGTCGGGATTTTATTCTTATGACTTCCGACAGGGC
>CALZCU010000007.1 GCA_945632055.1 uncultured Ruminococcus sp.
GAGGTATATGCGGTAGGCTGCGGTTCCGAAGCAGATAACGGTGATTTTATCGGTATCTGCTCGGGTAATTGAGAATTCGGTGAGAATCCGAAGCAACAGTCATTACTGTATTTGGCAAATATTTTGCCATAAGTCAGATCGCATCCCGCAGTCTTGGTTTTGCAATCTCGGACAAAGGAGAAAAGCAGCCGCAAAAATATTCCTCCCGTTTTCGGGAGGAGATTTGGTGTGCTTTCCTTTATCGGAGGGCACTTTTTCTTTCCCTCCAACATATAGTGAAAGGTGATTAAAATGAAAAAACAAATCAGAAATCAAATCAAAAAACTGACATCGCTAATCCTAGCAGCTGTAATGCTTTCAACGCTGTTTTCCGTATCGGTCAGCGTTAATGCGGCAGAATCAGGCAAGGTGAGAGTAACAGTCAAAAATGAGGTTTATTCGGTTGCAGACGGAGCAGTCTGGGACGGAACTCTGCTTGACGAGTGGGTGAGCATTGATGAGTCATCAACAATGCTGAGCATATTTGTTTCCGCACTCGACAGTAAGGGCTATACTCAGACGGGTGCAGAAAGCGGTTATGTCACTGAAATCAACGGACTTGAAGCAGGTATGGCAGGCTATATGAGCGGCTGGATGTGTACGCTGAACGATTGGTTTCCTAACGGAAGCTGTTCCGATTTCACCGTTGCAAACGGCAATCTTGAAAGCGGAGATGAAATCAGCTTTATTTATTCAAATGCTTGGGGTGCAGATATCGGAAGTCTTTGGGACAGCAACGATACATCGCTCGCTTCGCTCAATATAGATAAAGGTGTGTTAGCACCCGAATTTTCTTCATCTGAAAAGGAATATACTCTTACGCTTGACAGCGAAAGCGTTGTTAATGTCACTCCGTCAGCCGTTAACAAGAATTTTCAGGTAAGAACCTACAAAAATGAATACACACCTGCCGTTAACGGCTCTGAATACAAGCGGTCAGAAGCAATAAAGATTAATGACGGAGATAAGCTCATTGTGGCTGTCGGCGACCCTGCTTGGCAGTCAATGAACACAAGCGAGGGTGCAAGTGTTTATACAATTAATATAAAGGTCAGCAATCCTGTTGCAGACGCTTTTAACAGCACAGCCGATTATCTGCTCTCACTCGGTATTCCGTCCTTCGGAAACGAATGGAGAGTATTGGGACTTGCAAGGTCGGGAAAAACCGACAGTGAATTTGCAGACGGCTGTTATTCAAACATAGTTTCATATGTAAAGGAAAAAGGAAGTGCAAAGCTCAGCTCATCAAAATCCACCGAAAATTCAAGGGTAATTATTGCACTTTCAGCAATAGGAAAGGCTTCAACCGACGTTGAGGGATACAACCTCCTTGAGCCGCTTGCCGATTTCAGCTATGTGACAAAGCAGGGACTTAACGGAGCTGTTTTTGCTCTCATTGCGCTTGATACATACAAATATGAAATTCCCTTAGTAGATGAGGGTGCTGAGCAGACCACGAGGGAGAAGCTGATTGATTATATTCTTAAAAATCAGCTTGAAAACGGCGGCTGGACATTCTTTGGAAGCACAGCAGACCCCGATATGACAGGAATGGCTGTTCAGGCTCTTGCTCCTTATTATAAAACAAATGAAGATGTTAAGACCGCTGTTGACAAGGCTCTTGAGGTTATGTCAGCATCACAGCAGGACAACGGAGGTTTTGCTTCTTGGGGAACAGTTAGCGTTGAAAGTTGTGCGCAGATGCTTACGGCTATGACAAGCCTTGGAATAAATCCCGATACCGACGAGCGTTTCATCAAAAACGGAAATACAGTTGTTGACGCAATTATGGAATTTGCAGTTCAAAACGGTTTTGCACATACGGTCGGCGGCTCATATAATCAGATGGCAACCGAGCAGGCATATTACGCTCTTACTTCGTATTTCAGACTTAAAGACGGCAAAACCACTCTCTACGATATGACCGATGTCAATAAGCTGATTTACGATATAAACGGTGACGGAAAGTTCAACATCGTAGACTGCACAACGATTCAGAAGTATATCGCAGGCTGTATTACACTCACTTACGAACAGAAAGAGAAAGCAGACTGCAACAAAGACGGAGTTGTCAGCATAAAAGATGTTACAATGCTGCAGAAAATTCTCGCTGAATAATTTTAATTTTGTTTATGAAAAATTTTGTTAAAAAATATAAATACATTATAATTGCCATAGTCTGTGCGGCGGCAATACTCACAGGCGCATTTTTTGCAGGGGAGAGCTTTGATGAAAAAAGGCCTGACTTGATAAGCCTGTCAACTACCGATACCGTTACAGAAGAAAAGGAAACAAATCCTTTGCAGACTGAATCATCTTCTGTGATCAAAACAGAAAAGCAGGAAAAAGAAACAGTCGGAAAGACAGAAAATCAGCCTTCAACAACCGCTTCAACTGCTTCGCAGAGCAAATCGGAGCAATGCTCTGCTTCAAAGCAGTCTGAAAGCAAGCCTTCGTTATTGTCCTCAAAGCCTGCCCAGACATCGGACAGCGGCAAAAAGGACAAATATCAGACCGAGGAAATTCCGCAGGGCAAGCCAAAGCCTGTTGAACCGCAGGAGCAGGAGATAAAGGATAATACTCTAAAGTGCACATTCTCGATTTCCTGCGCAACCGTTCTTAATAATATGGATAGTCTTGACAGCGGCAAAAGGGAGATAATCCCCGATGACGGCTGGATTTTAAAGCCTGTTACCGTAACCTTTAACGAGGGTGAGTCGGTGTTTTATGTGCTTCAAAGGGTGTGCAGAGAAAACAAAATACACCTCGAATTTTCATTAACCCCGATTTATAATTCAGCCTATATCGAGGGAATAAACAATCTCTACGAATTTGACTGCGGCAGTCTTTCAGGCTGGACATATTCGGTGAACGGCTGGTTCCCGAACTACGGCTGTTCAAGGTATGAAATCAAAAACGGAGACACAGTAAATTGGCATTACACCTGCAATCTCGGCGAAGATGTGGGCGGAAATAACGGATTCGGTGAGTAAGATGTCAGACGCTTTTTCAAAACTCAATCCTGTTGTCAGCTTTGTTTATTTTGCATTTGTGCTTGTCTTTTCAATGTTCATAATGAACCCTGTCTGCCTTGCGCTGTCGCTTGTCTGCTCATTTGCAAACGCACTGTACCTCAACGGTATCAGGGCAGTCAGACTCAGCCTGAAATTTCTTTTGCCGATGATGCTCCTTGTCGCCCTGATAAATCCCGTTTTCAATCATCAGGGAGTTACAATTCTCGGCTACTTCCCTTGGGGAAATCCGCTGACGCTTGAGTCAGTCGTCTACGGCATTGCTTCAGCGGCTATGCTTGCATCTGTAGTGCTGTGGCTTTCGGTGTTCAACAGCGTAATGACCTCAGATAAGTTTGTCTGGCTATTCGGCAGAATCATTCCCTCGCTCAGCCTTATGCTTTCAATGGCACTCCGCTTTGTGCCAAAGCTTTCACAGCAGTTTAAGGCTGTAAGAAATGCTCAGAAATGTATCGGCAGGGATATTTCGGACGGCTCATTAATTCGCAGAATAAACAACGGAGTCAGGATAGTATCAATAATAATATCATGGTCGATGGAAAATGCAGTGGAAACAGCTGACTCAATGAAAAGCCGAGGCTACGGACTAAAGGGCAGAACCTCATATTCAATTTTCAGATTTGACAGGCGTGATTTTGCTGTGCTTTCAGCCGTAATACTGCTCGGTGCGGCAGTTGTCGTCTTGTTAATTACAGGAGCGGCAGGCTTTGACTATTTTCCGTCAATCAGGGGAAATGTGACTGATTTGCTGTCTGTTTCGGTGTTTGTCTGCTGCGGTGCAATTATGCTGATACCGATAATTCTTAATGTAAGGGAGGGGCTGAAATGGAAGCGTTTAAGGTCAGCAATCTGACATTTTGCTATCCCGAAGCAGAGGAAAATGTACTGAAAAATATCAGCTTTTCCGTAAACAGCGGAGAATTTATCACGCTTTGCGGTCCCTCAGGCTGTGGAAAAAGCACTCTGCTCCGCCATCTGAAGCCTGTTCTTGCACCGTACGGAGTGAAAAGCGGTGAAATTCTTTTTGAAAATCAGAATATTTCAGCTCTTTCTCAATATGATATGAGCCAAAAAATCGGTTTCGTTATGCAGTCGGCGGAAAATCAGCTTGTGACCGACAAGGTGTGGCACGAGCTTGCCTTTGGCCTTGAAAGTTTCGGCTATGATAATTCGGTGATACGCAGGAGAGTAGCGGAAACGGCAGGATTTTTCGGCATTGAGGACATAATCGACAGGAGCGTTGCACAGCTTTCCGGCGGTCAGAAGCAGATAATAAATCTCGCTTCAATTATGGCAATGCAGCCGTCAGTGCTTATTCTTGACGAGCCGACAAGTCAGCTTGATCCGATTGCGGCTTCCGAATTTCTTGCCTGCGTTTCAAAAATCAACCGTGAGCTTGGCACAACGGTAATCATCACAGAGCACAGGCTTGATGAAATCCTTTCGCTCAGCGACAGGGTGCTTGTGCTTGAAAACGGAGAGGTCGTTTCCTTTGATACTCCCGTCAACACAGGAAGAAACCTCAAAGAAATAAACAGCGCAAGCTTTCTTTCACTCCCTGCGCCGATGCGTATCTGGGATAAGGCAGACGGCAATGCTCCCTGTCCCGTAACCGTTGCGCAGGGCAGACTATGGCTTGAAAAATTTGCTGACGCACACAAATTGTATCCGCTGTACGATGAGGAAATTCCTGCTCACAGTGATAAAATGGCGGTCGAGCTTGATGAAATTTGGTTTCGCTATGAAAAAGACTATCCCGATGTACTCAAAGGTTTGTCATTAAAGGTGTACGGCGGAGAATTTGTCGCAATTCTCGGCGGCAACGGAGCAGGAAAGTCAACAATGCTCTCAACGATTTGCGGAGTCAATTCACCGTACAGGGGAGAGGTCAGGCTTTTCGGGCAGAGTACGGCAAAAACACCTTGTTCAAAACTTCCGAGAGTAGCATTGCTTGTGCAGAATCCGCAGACGCTCTTTGTAAAAAAGACTGTTGCCGAGGATTTGGAGGAGGTTTTCAGCGGAGCAAAAATTACAACTCAGGAAAAGGAAAAACTTATCGGCTCGGCTGTGTCGCTTTGCAGACTTGAAAATCTGCTCCAAAGACACCCCTATGACCTTTCGGGAGGCGAACAGCAAAGGGCGGCTCTTGCAAAGGTGCTTCTCACAAAGCCGCAGATTCTCCTGCTTGACGAACCTACAAAGGGACTTGACGCTGAATTTAAAATCGAATTTGCCGAAATTATCAGCACTCTTACTGCTTCGGGCGTGACCGTCATAATGGTCAGTCACGATGTTGAGTTTTGCGCAAAATATCCCCACCGCTGTGTGATGCTGTTTAACGGCGAGGTTGTATCTCAGGCTTCGCCGAGGGAGTTTTTTTCCTCAAATTCATTCTATTCAACAAGCTCAAACAGGCTTTCAAAGGGAATTATTGAGAACGCAGTCACCGCCGAAGATGTAATATACTGCTGTACGGGCAGAAAAGAGCAAAGACCTCCCAAAACGCATACCGATATGTTTGAATATAATTCCGAGGATTTTATAAAAACAGGAAAAAAGGAGCTTAAACGGCTTCCAATGTGGAAAAAACTGCTCGGTGCTTTTTCTGCAGTATTGCTTATTTTTGCAATTGCAATTAACCTCGATTACATCAGCTTTTTAAAAAGTGATTCTCTGCCGCAGTGGGCGGATTATCTTATTGTGGCTGTGCCTGTTGCCCTGCTTATGCTCTCCTTTGGCTCAAAATCAAAAAGAGAGCTTAGTGAGTTAAGGACTGACGGCAGAAAACGGAAAATCCCCAAACGAACGCTTGTGTCGGCAGTTATGATTTTGCTTGCAGTTCCGCTTACAATTTTTATCGGCGTAACATACCTTGAAGATAAAAAGTACCTTTTTATTTCACTGCTTGTAATGCTCGAATGTATGCTGCCGTTTTTCCTGATTTTTGAGGGCAGAAAGCCGCAGGCGAGGGAGCTTGTCATAATTGCAGTCCTATGTGCCATTGCAGTTGTCGGCAGAATGGCATTTTACTTTTTGCCGCAGTTCAAGCCTGTGATTGCGCTTGTGATAATATCGGGAGTAGCTTTTGGCGGCGAAAGCGGCTTCCTTGTCGGCTCAATGACAATGCTGTTGTCAAATATGATGTTTCAGCAGGGACCTTGGACGCCGTGGCAGATGTTTGCAACGGGAATAATCGGCTTCCTTGCAGGGGTGTTGTTCAGAAAAGGACTTCTCTGCCGAAGCAGAATATCCCTGTGCATTTTCGGCTTTGTTACGACTGTGGCAGTTTACGGAGTGATTATGAACATCTCAACTGCCGTAACTTATCACGCAGTATTAAACCTTGAAACAATTACTGCCTATCTTGCGCTCGGTTTTCCGTTTGACATCGTTCACGGACTGTCAACCGTTGTGTTTTTATTTTTCGGAGCAGAGCCTATGCTTGAAAAGCTCGACAGGATAAAGACAAAATACGGCTTGCTTTCGTAAGCATATGCAACAAGTTGAATAAAGGCTGAATGTGTGATAGAATATAAGCGAAAACGAGGCGGTACACTTGGAAAGGCTTAAGAATTTAATCATACATAAAATTACCTCTGCGTGGCAGTATGTAAAGACATTTTTCAAATGGCTTTCAATAGCGTTTGTTACAGGAATTGTCGGAGGCTTAATCGGCTCGCTGTTTGGAATATGTATTAAATATGCAAACAGTCTTGACAGCAGTCTTTGGTATCTGATATTTTTCCTTCCGCTCGGCGGTGTTGCAATTGTTGCATTGTATAAACTGTGCGGAATAGAAAACGACCCAGGAACAAACTGCGTAATAGAGTCAATACGAAGCAAAAATCATGTTCCTTACGCAATGGCGCCGCTGATATTTGTAAGCACAGTCATTACTCATCTGTTTGGCGGCTCGGCAGGCAGAGAGGGTGCAGCACTTCAGCTTGGAGGAAGTCTGGGAACCGCAATAGGCAGACTGCTCTGTCTTGGAGAAAGCGACCTGCACATTGCGCTTATGTGCGGAATGAGCGGACTTTTTTCTGCATTGTTCGGAACTCCTGTTACAGCCGCATTTTTTGCACTTGAGGTTATAAGCGTGGGCGTTGCATATTACTCCGCTCTTGTGCCTTGCTTTATCTCTGCCGTTGTATCATATTTTGTATCGGTTCATCTGGGAGCTGCACCGCTGAGATTTGACATAAGCAAGTCAATTCCCGACCTTGACATTTTACCTTTGCTGAGTGTAGCGGCTCTTGCCGCCGCCTGTGCAGTAATCAGCATTGTGTTCTGTGTTGCTATGAAGCAGACGCAGAAATGGGCAAAGGTGCTGATAAAGAACGATTATCTCAGAGTTATCGCAGGCGGAGCAGTAATTGTTTTGCTTACCCTTGCAGTGGGAAGCAGAGATTACAACGGTGCAGGCTCAGATATAATTGCAAACGCATTGAACGGAAATGCAAAGCCTGAGGCATTTGCACTAAAAATAATTTTTACAGCCGTTACAATCGGATGCGGTTACAAGGGCGGCGAAATTGTGCCAACGCTGTTTATCGGCTCAACCTTTGGCTGTGTGTTCGGTGCTCTGCTTGGACTTGACCCTGTTTTCGGTGCGGCTGTCGGAATGATTTGCCTGTTCTGCGGAGTAGTCAACTGCCCTGTCGCTTCAATTCTTCTGAGCGTTGAGGTGTTCGGCGCAGGCGGAGTAATATTTTTCGGCATTGCAAGTGCCGTCAGCTATATGCTCAGCGGATATTACGGCTTATACAGCAGTCAGAAGATTTTGTATTCAAAGCTCAAGGCTGAATATATCAACATAAACACGAAATAATTTGTTCGTACAGTGAAACAAACACTTGACATTTTAATTTATTGATTTATAATAAAAATGTATTAATCATTAATATTAATCTATCAAAAATGTTAGGAGTGTTTATTATGGACAGATTAAAAAATAAAATTGCAATTGTAACAGGCTCAACCAGCGGAATCGGTATAGGCATCGCAAGATTGTTTGCCGCCGAAGGCGCAAAGGTTGTTATCTGCGGCCGCCGCAAGGAAAAGGGTCAGGCAGTTGTTGACAGAATTGTGCAGGAGGGCGGAGAGGCTTCCTATCACTTTATGGACATTACCGATTTACAGAGCATTGAACAGCTTTTTGCTGATACAGCCGAGAAATACGGCAGGATTGATGTGCTTGTGAACAATGCGGCAAATGTTGCACTCAAGGACGGAAGAATTGATGAGCTTACCGTTGAGATGTGGGATAAAATTTTCGAGAGCGATATGAGAGGTACCTTCTACGCTACAAAGTGTGCGCTTCCGTACCTGCAGAAGAACGAGAACGGCGGTTCAATTGTAAATATCGGCTCAATGGCTTCCTGCGGAGGAGATTTAAGCTCGACAGCATATGCGTGTGCAAAGGCAGGCGTTGACCTGCTCACACAGGCAACTGCACTGCAGTACGGCAAGCAGAACATTCGCTGTAACTGCGTAAGACCGGGTCTTATCGTTACTCCCGAAAACGAGGCTTATGTTCCGCAGGCAGTTAAGGACATTTTCACAAGCAACATTATGGTCAACCGCTACGGCTGTCCAGAGGACATCGGACATATGTGCGTTTACCTTGCTTCTGACGAGAGCACCTATGTATCGGGACAGATTGTAAATGTTGATGGCGGACTTAACTCGCATATTCCAACTGTTGCTCAGTTCAGAGAGATGAATTCACGCACTTGGTAAATTAATTAAAAAATATAACAAAACCGACTGATTTTCTTAGTGAGAATCAGTCGGTTTTTTCACATTTTGATGTTGAATATTATATATAAGAAGAAATTGAAAAATTCTTGGCATTTATTCTTGTGATAATGAGTAATGTAAGTTGTTCTAATTTGTCAAATATTGTATAAACAGGATTTTATGTTGTACAATTAATACATTTTAATATCTGACTGTTTGAATAAACTATTCATTTTTTTGCATTATTGTCTTGACAAATCATCAACTTGGGTTTAAAATAGGGTTTATGTAATATATTCAGCATTAATGCTGAAATTCATTGAATTTAATTATCGTTATTAAAATGCTATAAAATTTCTTTGATGAAGAATATGATGAAGATAAACGGAACAGCACCGTTAGATTCAGAAAAAAACTTACAAGGAGGTTTGATAGGGTGAAAAAGACAAAAAGACTTATTTCCTGCATTTTAGCTTTGTCATTGATTTTTTCAACACTCGTAATAGTAAAGACAAGTGCGTCGACTAAAGGTACGGAATACTCGAAAAAGTATCTCCAAAACGGCAGTTTTGATGATCAAAAATTTGATGATTTTACAGGAACTTATTATCAACCTAATAGGTCAGTTGTTGAGTATTGGGATACCACAGCTACTGATAATAAGCTTGAGTTTTTCAAGAGTAAAGCCCCCCATTTTAATGTAACAGCTACAAATTATCCGGATAAGCCGGAGTACCTTCAGGTTGCAGAAGGCGAAATAGCCGCCGAGCTTAACGCCGAGCAGGAAAGTACGATTTATCAGAGAATCAATACAATTTCCGGTTCTACCTACACCTGGGGACTTTACCACAGAGGAAGAGATTTAACTGACCGTATGGTGCTCTTTATCGGACCTGAGCAATATGACGCTTCCAAAAAACCGGTTAACCCGTCAAAGCCTGATGCAAATGGACATGATCAGTTTGTAAGAATTACGCACTGGCTGAAAACCCAATATGGTGTTGATTATCCGGAGATCGGTTGTTCACAAAAGTATATAGTGTATTCAAAGCCTTTTGCTGAGTCGGGCAAATTTAAGGATGAAGACCCAGACAATGAGGATAATAACATTTCTTTAGTTGAAACCAATGAAATTAACCAGGAATGGAGCGTCTGGGTTATCTCATCGCCCTACTGCAATACGAGTGAGAAAAACACCAAAAACGGTTGGTCTGAATACGGAACACGAACCTATGAAGAAGGCGAAGAAGATTTTAACGACATAATTAAGGGAGCAGGCAGCAAGATTGGCTACGATTGCACCTACACCGTTCCAAACGGTCAAACAAATACATTATTTGCATTCTGCTCACTTTCATCGGGAAGTCTTAGTCAGCCGAATAGAAAGACCTACGGTAATCTTCTGGACGGAATCAAATTTGACCTCTACCAGCCTGTTTCATCGTCTATTACCCCCGGTGGTGTTGGCGGTGCTGAAAATGGAAATATTGTAATTACAAGTAATATTATCGCCGGCAACTCTATGCATTCGGTTCTCCGTGACGGTGAGGAATGTACAATTTACACCAAAAAATACAATGATGAAAAGGTGCAGGATTGCAAATTTGTAGGTGCTTATGTAACAACAAATAATGACGACGGTACATCAACCACAAAATTTGTCACACCGTACAATGGGAACATCAGCGAACTTACAGATGCTCAGCTTGAAGAGCAGTCAAAGAAAAATTTTATAAACAAGCAAACTGAAGTTGAGGGAAAAACCTGGGATTATTACTTTAAAATCAAGATTAACACACCGGTATCAATCCATTTGATTTATACTAAGGCTCCGTTTGTTTTGTACGACTCAAACGGCGGTAAGGATTACTACTTCTCTCCGGATAATACAAAAGGCGGCAACTTAGTAGGATTTGCCAATGAATTTCAAAGGATATTCGATAAAATAGTCGACGGCAAAGAAACCTATGTTGATACTTCTGCGTATTACTCAAATTACACTACAAAAGATAAAGATGACGGCTCAACAGAAATTATTCCCGGATTTTACAAATCCCACGCGGCATTGCCGAATGATAATTGGTATAAAAATTCTGACGGCACAAGTCCTAACAAATTCTGCGGTTGGAGTCTTTCAAACAGTGATGGAAAGCAAGTTGTAATTCCCAGTGAACACAAAGTAAAATATGACCCGACTGAGGTGGAAAATAGCGGTATGGTATCGTTTACTGATTTAAACGATCAACCGCTTAAAGATTCGGAAGGAAATGAGATTGGTAATTTACTGTTAGACGCTTCAAACGGTATCACGCTTTCCGCCATTTGGAAATTCTATCATAGAGCGCAGGCACAAACCTATAGCACAAATACAGGTGAGTTTGTAAACTCCGCTGAAGG
>CALZCU010000008.1 GCA_945632055.1 uncultured Ruminococcus sp.
CTCTCCTATTATATTGAGTATTACCCTTGCAGAAATTCCGAAAAACCCAATTACGCAATCGTAGCCAGAAATTACATTGAAAAAAATTACCGCAACCCCGATTTTAGTGTGCAGTCGGTTGCAAATCATATCAAAATCGACAGAACCTATCTTTACCGCCTGTTCAAGGAGGAAACGGGAATGTCGGTCATTGATTATATCAACCATTGCCGCATTTCAAAGGCAGGATTGTTGCTAATGGACGGAAATATTTCGATAAAAGATGTCGCCTACTCAGTCGGATTTACCGACCAGATGTATTTTTCAAGGGTGTTTAAGAAAATCAAGGGACAGACTCCCTCGGAGTACCGCAAAGAAAATAAAGAGAAATATATAATTTAATGATAAAAAATTGTTGACAAATCAAAAATCGGAGCATATAATAGAAGCAATAAAACAAACCTGTGAACAAGAGTAGTAGGATTTTTCAAAACTTTCAGAGAGTCGGCGGTTGGTGTGAGCCGACAGCGGAGAATTACCCGAATGGACTTGTGAGGGCGGACCGAAAGCGTGTGCAAGTAGTTTCCGACGGAGCCTGACCGTTACAGCAGGAGGCATATGTCAGTATGCTGTTAAGCGGGCGATTTTCGTCAATTTGGGTGGTACCGCAGAAGTTGTTTTTTCAGACTTTTGTCCCTTCTTGGGACAGAAGTCTTTTTTAGTTTATAGGAAACTGCTCGAATTGCGTGTCGAGGTACTCGACTTTTTTAGTTTATAGGAAACTGCTCCGAAACAGTCTGGCTGGATATGCAATTTTGACAGCAGGGAACGGTCTTGACCGTTCCGGCACCTTAAGATGTCGGCTGTAAGCTTTCGGAACAGTCAAGACTGTTCCCTACAATTGATAATTGTTAATTTTAAATTAAAGAAAGGTTGGTGTAAAATGTTTAAACCGTCTTATGATGAGGTGTTAAGCCTCAAAGACAGCTACAGCGTTATTCCCGTTTACAAGGAAATATACGCCGATGTAGTAACCCCGATTACCCTGCTCCGCAGGATTGCAGGCATATCGGACAAATATTTTTTGCTTGAAAGCATTGAGGGCGGTGAAAAGTGGGGCAGATACTCATTTATCGGCTTTAACCCAAAGGCTCGTCTTGCCTACTCAGACGGTACGCTGACCGTTACGGGCGAGGGAGAGAGGACAGTCAGAACCGACAAGCCGTGTGACGCAGTCAGAGAGTACCTCGCCGACTACAAAACCCCGAAATTCGAGGATATTCCGCCGTTTACGGGCGGTCTTGTAGGCTACTACGGCTACGCAATGATTGCCTGTGCAGAGCCTGTTTTAAAACTCAAAAAAAGCGATACAAACGATTTTGACCTTATGCTGTTTGACAAAATTATCGCCTATGACCACCTCAGTCAGAAGCTCACAGTTATTGTCAATATGAAAACAAACGACTGTGAAAATCAGTACAGACAGGCGCAGGACGATATTAAAAAAATCATCTCTATTATCACCGACAGCTCACCGCTGCCAAGCCTTGCAACAGATGAAAATGTTGAGTTCACAAGCACCTACACAAAAGAGGAGTTCTGTGATATGGTGGAGAGAACCAAGCAGTACATCTATGACGGAGATATTTTCCAGTGCGTTGTTTCAAGGCGGTTTGAAGCCGAATACAAAGGCTCTCTGATAAATGCCTACAGAGTTCTCCGCACAACGAATCCCTCTCCTTATATGGTGTATATGTATATTGACGGCGATGAAATCATAACAGCCTCACCCGAAACGCTCGTCAAGCTCCAAAACGGAACGCTTACTACCTTCCCGATTGCAGGCTCTCGTCCGAGGGGCAAAACAAAGGAAGAGGACAAGGCTCTTGCAGACGAGCTAATAAATGACGAAAAGGAGCTTGCAGAGCATAATATGCTCGTTGATTTGGGCAGAAACGACATTGGAAAAATCTCAAAATTCAATTCGGTCAAGGTTACGGAATATCAGAAAATCCTCAGATTTTCAAAGATAATGCACATTTGCAGTGAGGTTGAGGGCGAAATCAAGGACGGTCTTGACGCACTCAGCGCAGTCGAAGCACTCCTGCCTGCAGGCACTCTGTCGGGTGCACCGAAGATAAGAGCCTGCGAGATAATCGAGGAGCTTGAAAAAACTCCGAGAGGGGTTTACGGCGGTGCAATCGGCTACATTGACTTCAACGGAAATCTTGACACCTGCATCGCAATAAGAATGGCTGTAAAGAAAAACAACAGAGTAATCGTTCAGGCAGGCGCAGGAATTGTTGCCGACAGCGTTCCCGAAAAGGAGTACGAGGAAACCTACAACAAAGCTCTTGCCGTTATGAACGCAGTTAAAAATGCAGGGGAGGTTTATGAGCTATGATACTTTTTATCGACAACTACGACAGCTTTACCTACAACCTTGTGCAGTTCTGCGGAAGCGTAAATCCCGATATAAGGGTTGTGAGGAACGACGAAATTACGGTTGAGCAGATTGAAGAATTAAAGCCCTCCCACATTATCCTCTCACCGGGTCCGGGTTATCCGAAGAACGCAGGAATCTGCGAGGAGGTAATCAGAAGGCTCAAGGGCAGATTTCCGATTCTCGGTGTCTGCCTCGGACATCAGGCAATATGCGAGGTGTTCGGAGCGGAAATCACCCACGCAGTAAAGCTGATGCACGGCAAAAAGAGCAACATCATCGTTGACAACAGCTGTAAAATTTTTGCGGATATGCCGAGGGTGATTGAGGGTGCAAGGTATCATTCGCTGATTGCAAAGCGAAGCTCCGTTCCCGACACTCTCAGAATTACGGCTCAGGACGAAATGGGCGAGGTTATGGGTGTAAAGCACAGGGATTTTGAAATCTACGGACTGCAATTCCACCCCGAATCAATCCTCACCTCGCACGGTATGCAGATGATAAGAAATTTTTTGGAAAGGGTATGATTTTATGATAAAGGAAGCAACGATAAAACTTGCATCGGGCAGTGACCTTGGCTATAAGGAATCAGCTCAGGTAATGGACGAGATGATGAGCGGAACGGCAACTCAGGCGCAGACGGCGGCTTTTCTGACTGCACTGAGGTTCAAGGGGGAAACGATTGACGAAATCACAGCCTGCGCCGAGGTAATGAGGAGCAAGGCACTTCATATCACTCCAAAAACCGATGTTCTCGACATTGTCGGAACAGGCGGTGACGGAACAGGCACATTCAATATTTCCACAACGGCGGCTTTTGTTATTGCGGCGGCGGGAATCCCTGTTGCAAAGCACGGCAACCGCTCAATGTCAAGCAAAAGCGGCTCGGCTGACTGCCTTGAAAAGCTGGGAGTAAACATCACGCTCACTCCCGAACAGAGCGAAAAGGTGCTTGAAAAAACAAATCTCTGCTTTATGTTCGCACAGAGCTACCATTCCTCAATGAAGTATGTCGGCCCTGTCAGAAAGGAAATAGGAATAAGAAATATTTTCAATGTCCTCGGTCCTCTTACAAATCCCGCAGGCGCAAGCCTTCAGATAACGGGAGTATATTCCGAAGCCTTGGTAGAGCCGATTGCAAGGGTGTTTTCAAACCTCGGCGTAAAAAGGGGATTTGTGTTCCACGGCGGTGACGGAATGGACGAGGTCACCGTAACAGGCGCAACAAAGGTATGCGAAATCGACAACGGCTCGTTCAAGAGCTATGAAATAACCCCCGAGCAGTTCGGTCTTGGCAGGTACAAATCAGAGGAGCTTGTCGGCGGTGACGGCGCAGAAAATGCCGAAATCACCAAAAAAATTCTGATAGGCGAAATCAAGGGCGCAAAGCGTGACATCGTTGTGCTTAATGCCGCATTAGGACTTTATGCAGGCGGAAAGGCTGAATCAATCGCTGACGGAGTAACGCTTGCGCAGGAGATAATCGACAGCGGCAAGGCATTTGATAAGCTAAACGAATTCGTAAAGGCAACAACGGAAATCAATTGAAAATTGAAAATTGAAAATTGAAAATTAACAATTAATGGTCGCTTCGCTCCGAATTTCTAATAGTGCGTATATTTTGGAAGTGGTTGTTTGCTGTGGTTAGATTAATATGAAGTTTACCTTTACAGTTCGTAGGGACACGGCGTGCCGTGTCCGGCAGTGAACATCAAACATAATTCATTTATAGTTATTACTTTAACGCTCCTTTGTATGGATTTGTTTGTGCGTTAAGGTTGTCGTTGTTGGTAACTCGGACACGGCACGCCGTGTCCCTACGAATGGGTACAGCAATTGTTAATTGTTAATTAAAAAGGTGACCTTATGATACTTGAAACTATTGCGCAGGCGAATTTAAAACGATATAATGAAATACAAAAGCAGATTCCGCTTGAAAAAATTAAGTCGCAGGCAACTGCGCTCAGCCCCGACACAAACTTTCCGTTTGAGCAGGCGCTCAGAAAAGAGGGAATGTCGTTTATCTGCGAGGTCAAAAAGGCTTCGCCCTCAAAGGGCATTATTGCAGAAGACTTTCCCTACACGCAGATTGCAGTGGACTATGAGAACGCAGGAGCTTCTGCAATCTCCGTCCTCACCGAGCCGAAGTGGTTTATGGGCAAAAACGAATATCTTGAGGAAATTTCAAGGTGCGTGTCGCTCCCTCTGCTGAGAAAGGACTTTACCGTCTGTGAATATCAGCTTTATGAAGCAAAGCTTATCGGTGCGTCAGCGGTGCTGTTAATCTGCTCACTGCTCGACACCGACACAATCAGGGAGTGGATAAAAATCTGCGACAGCTTGGGACTTTCCGCACTCGTTGAGGCTCACACCGAGGACGAGGTTAAATCGGCTGTTGAAGCAGGAGCAAGGGTAATCGGAGTGAACAACCGCAATCTCAGAGATTTTACGGTAGACATTACGACTTCAACAAGGCTGAGATGCCTTGTTCCGAGCGAGGTTCTGTTTGTAGCCGAAAGCGGAATAAAGACAAGAGCCGATGTTGCAGAGCTTGAAAAAGCAGGAGTAAACGGTGTGTTAATCGGCGAAACGCTGATGAGAAGCAAGGATAAGGCGAAGGAAATTGCAAGCCTAAGAGGAATATAAAAAGGAGTAGAACCAATGTCAAAAGGAAAGTTCGGTATTCACGGAGGACAGTTTGTTCCCGAAACGCTTATGAATGCCATAAATGAATTTGAAGAAGCGTACAACAAATATAAGGACGACCCCGAATTTGTTTCGGAGCTTGATACGCTTATGCGTGAATATGCAGGCAGACCGTCAAGGCTTTACTATGCCGAGAAAATGACAAATGACTTGGGCGGAGCAAAAATCTACCTCAAAAGAGAGGATTTGAACCACACAGGCTCTCACAAGCTCAACAACTGTCTTGGTCAGTGTTTGCTTGCAAAAAAGATGGGCAAAACGAGAGTAATTGCCGAAACGGGCGCAGGTCAGCACGGCGTTGCAACAGCAACGGTTGCGGCTCTGCTCGGACTTGAATGTGAGATTTTTATGGGCAAGGAGGACACAATCCGTCAGGCTCTCAATGTCTACAGAATGAAGCTCCTCGGAGCAAAGGTGAACGCTGTTGAAACAGGCACAATGACGCTCAAGGACGCAGTAAACGAGGCTATGCGTGAGTGGACAAACCGTGTGTCCGACACGCACTATGTGCTCGGCTCGGTAATGGGACCTCATCCGTTCCCGACAGTTGTAAGGGATTTTCAGAGCGTTATCGGCAGGGAAATCAAGGCTCAGCTTCTTGAAAAGGAGGGCAGACTTCCTGATGTTGTAATGGCTTGCGTGGGCGGCGGAAGCAACGCAATGGGAGCTTTCTATGAATTTATCAAGGAGGATAGCGTTGCACTTATCGGCTGTGAAGCTGCTGGCCTTGGCGTTGATAATCCCAAAAATGCCGCAACAATCGCCAACGGCACACTCGGAATTTTCCACGGAATGAAGTCGTATTTCTGCCAGAACGAGTACGGTCAGATTGCTCCCGTTTACTCAATTTCGGCAGGTCTTGACTACCCCGGCATAGGCCCCGAGCACGCAAATCTCGCCGACACAGGCAGAGCGCAGTATGTTCCCGTAACGGACGAGGAAGCAGTCTGCGCCTTTGAGTACCTCTCAAAAACCGAGGGCATTATCCCTGCAATTGAAAGCTCTCACGCAGTGGCTCACTGTATGAAGATAGCTCCGACAATGGGTAAGGATAAGATTATCGTTGTTAACCTCTCGGGCAGAGGCGACAAAGATGTTGCGGCAATCGCAAGATACAGAGGGGAGGATATTTATGAGTAAAATTAAAGACGCTTTCAAAAACGGCAAGGCTTTCATTCCGTTCATTACGGCGGGCGACCCCGACCTTGCAACGACCGAAAAGCTCCTTGTTGAGATGAGCAGAAGCGGTGCGGATATTATCGAAATCGGCATACCGTTTTCCGACCCGATAGCCGAGGGAGTTGTCATTCAGGAGGCTGACCTGCGCTCGCTTGAAGCAGGCACTACAACGGACAAAATTTTCGATATGGTAAAGCGTGTTCGCAGTGAAATAAAGTGCGAGCTTGCCGTAATGACATATATGAACCCGATTTTTGTTTACGGAACGGACAAATTTATGGCAAAATGCAGTGAGTGCGGCATCTCGGCTGTAATTGTTCCCGACACACCCTTTGAGGAAAAGGGTGAGCTTGCTCCCTACTGTGACAAATACGGTGTTGAGCTTGTTTCGCTGATTGCGCCTACCTCGCACGACAGAATAAAAATGATTGCGAAAAATTCACAGGGCTTTGTCTACTGCGTTTCGTCAATGGGCGTAACGGGTGTGAGAAGTGAAATCACCACCGACATCAGCGAAATGGTAAGCCTTGTGCGCTCGGTCTGCGACACTCCCTGCGCAGTCGGCTTCGGAATTTCAACCCCCGAACAGGCAAAAAGTATGGCACAGTATGCAGACGGAGTTATAGTCGGCTCGGCAATCGTGAAAATCGTAGCGCAGTACGGCAGAGAATGTATCAAGCCTGTCTGCGATTATGTAAAGTCTATGAAGGAAGCGATTTTATCAAATTAAGCAAAACTTACAGATTAGATGTAGCTTTCAAGGCTTCCCCTCGAAGGGAATGCCGTCAACATAAGAAAAGTAGGGAACGACCCCTGTGTCGTTCCTAACTGATATTTAGCTAACATATATAGGGGCTGTCGCATTAACAGCCCCGTTTGATTTATTTACAGAAAAATGCTCGAAAATGGTCGGGCAAAGAAGATTGGATAATATCAATCTGTCTGCCCGACCGAAATTGTTAATTGTAAATTGTCAATTGTTAATTGAAAACTCCGGCAGGATTTTGAGGGAGCGGCTTAAAATGCCTTTCATATAAGCAATTGCAGTGCCGTAGTTCGTGAACGGAACCCTGCAATCCTCGGCAAAACCTCTGCGATACTGCATTTCACGCTCGTTGAGCATACAGCCGCCGCAGTGAATGACAAGGCTGAAACGACTTAAATCATCGGGAAAGCCCTTGCCCGACGAGGTTTCAATTTCAAGCCTTTTGCCTGTATATTCCTTAAGCCACCTTGGAAGCTTTACCGTTCCGATGTCCTCGCATTGCCTGTGATGCGTACAGCCCTCGGAAATCAGCACCCTGTCGCCGTCCTTCAGACTGTCAATTGCCCTTGCACCCTCAACAGCCGTCCTCAGAAAACCCTTGTACCGAGCCATAAGAATTGAAAACGAGGTTAGATAAATATCCTCGGGCACGATTTTTGCAACGCTTTCAAATGCCTGGCTGTCCGTAATTATAACAGCAGGCTTTTTGCCAAGGCTTTTAAGCGTCTGTTCAAGCTCCGTATCACGCACAACAACGGCGCTGGCTCCTGCTTCAAGCACATCTCTTATCGTCTGTTGCTGAGGAAGGATAAGCCTGTCCTTGGGAGCGGCGGAGTCAATCGGCACAACAAGCACCGCAATATCGCCCTCGTTGAGCAAATCTCCGCATATTTTCAGCCTTGTGCTGTCTGTCCTTGTAAGCTCGGCAATGCGCTCCTTGAGTGCGTCAATGTTCGTCCTGTTCAGCGCACTTACTGCAATTCCGTCCGTATATTCGTCTGCCTGCACAAGGTCGCTTTTGTTGTAGGCTACAATGTACGGAATATTTTTTTGCCTGAAAATCTCAATAAGCTCGTTGTCGGCGGCTGTTTTGCCGACTGTCGAGTCAACAACAAGCACTGCGGCGTCGGTGCGGTTAAGCACCTGCTTTGTGCGCTTCACTCTCAGCTCTCCGAGTGCGCCCTCGTCATCAAAGCCCGGCGTGTCGATAATCACTACAGGACCGAGCGGCAAAAGCTCCATCGCCTTTGTAACGGGGTCGGTGGTTGTTCCCTTCACATCGGACACCACCGAAAGCTCCTGATTTGTTACGGCATTAACAACGCTTGACTTGCCTGCATTCCGTCTGCCGAAAAATCCTATGTGTATGCGTTCTGACTGCGGAGTGTCGTTCAGTCCCATATAATCAGTCCTCCTTTAAAAATGACAGGTCGGAGCATTGCTCTTAAATGCTCCGACCGGATTATGCTTAGAAAGTGATTTCGTCCTCGACAAAGCCTTTTTTCTTCATTCTTGCGATGACGATTTTTGCGATAAAGCCGCTGACAAATACAAGTCCGGAAACAACCCAGCCTGCAGCAACTTGTGCCCAGATCGGGTAGTTGGGGTCGTATGTTCCGCCCTTTGTAACGAACAGTGTAACCATATTCCACACAAACAGAGCCGCAAGCAGAACAGGAGCGATAACCTTGATTGAGGTAGCAAACCACCAGTAGGGAACCTTGAAGTTCTTGGTGTTGCGGTTAACCTCGCCGAGTACCTTGCGAAGATTAAAGCACCAGCCTATTGCAACGCACTCAAGAATACCGATAACGATGAGGTTAATCTGATTTGTCCATGCGTCAACAATGTCGAGCCAAGCAAGACCTGCCTGTGTTACGAAAAGGATTGAAATAACGCCGCAGATTCCGCAGATTGCCATTGTAACCGACTTCGGCTTGAGGTGGAATTTGTCGGCAATTGAAGCGGAAATACCCTCAACAATTGAGAATGCAGAGTCGATTGCAAGCGTAATGAGCATAAGGTAGAATATTGCACCGAACAGAGCGTTAACCCAGCCTATGTCGGTGAGGTTAACAATTGCCTGCGGATAAACGATGAATGCAGTGGAAATACCGCTGTCTGTGATTTTGTCGAGCATACCTGTGCCGCCCATTGTTGAGAACATAACAACGCCTGAAAGTACGCTGACAGCCATATCCGAGAATGCGATTATCATACAGTCGGTTGCAACATTTGCATCATCAGGCAGATATGAGCCGTATGCAAACATAATTGCCATCATAATCGACAGGCTGTAGAACACCTGACCGATAGCGTCAACCCACAGTGTAGCGTCAGAAAGTGCAGAAAGGTTGGGAATAAAGAACATTGCAACACCTTCCATTGCACCGTCCATTGTCATACCCTTGACAGCCATAATCAGAAGAAGTACAACAGGGGCAAATACAGTGAACTTTACAACCTTGCCAACTGAGCTTGCGCCGTTTCTGATGCAGAAGAAAATAAGTCCCCACGCAATAATCAGGCAGACAAGTACCTCGCCGGGAATTGACGAGCCTTCAATCGCACCCGTTGTCTGGGTGAGGTTGAAAAACAGTCCCGAAGCCGCTTCGGAGTTGCCTGTCATATCGGCAAACTGCCACGAGTTTACGAACATCAGAATTACCCACGCAAATACAACCGAGTAGTAGCATACAATTACAAATGCGTTTGAGGTTGCCGCCCAGCCGATTGGCTCAAAGCGTTTTTTGATGCCTCTCATAGATTCAACTGCACCTCTGCGGAATTTTCGTGCAATTGAAACCTCCATCATAAGCAGTGGAATACCCATTAAGAGCATTGCAAGCAGGTAAACCACCAGGAATGTTCCGCCGCCGTGTTTAGCGGCAAGTCCGGGGAATCTCCACGCATTGCCAAGTCCTACCGCTGAACCGACAGCGGCAAGAATAAAGGTAAGGCGGGAGTTCCACATACCTCTTTTTTCCATAAATCTCTCTCCTTTTTGTTTTTTTGGAAAATCGTTTCTATTATAATATATAATCAAAAAAATTGCAAGCAGTCTGTTGATTTTATGTGAATTTATGAGTTGACTGCCGTTTTGCAAAAGTCCTTCATACAACATTCACTGCATTTCGGACTTCTTGCGGTGCAGACGGCTCTGCCGTGCAGTACGATTCGGTGGCAGAAATCGTTGCTTTCCTCGGGAGGGAGCAATTCACGCAGGGCAAACTCAATTTTCTTCTGATCCTTTAATTCGTGAAGTCCGAGCCTTTGCGTGATTCTTATGCAGTGGGTGTCAACCACTACGGCAGGCTTGCCGAAAATATCGCCGCATACAAGGTTTGCGGTTTTTCTGCCGATGCCGGGCAGTTTGGTCAAGTCCTCAATGTTGTCGGGTACTTTTCCGCCGAATTTGTCACGGAGCATTTTCGCCATTTCAACAATATCCCTCGACTTTGTTTTGAAAAGTCCACAGCTTTTTATGTACTCGGCGACCTCGTCGGCGGTTGCTTCTGCAAAATCGTCAACGGTTCTGAACCTGTCGAACAGTGCAGGAGTCACCATATTTACCCTTGCGTCTGTGCATTGGGCGGCAAGCCTTGTCGCAATCAGAAGCTGGAGCGGGTCGGTGTAGACAAGCGAGCATATCGCATCGGGATATTCCTTTTTGAGAGCCTCGACGGCTTTTATTGCTATTTCCTTTTTGGTCACAAAAACAACCCCTTTTCAATTAACAAATTATAATTAACAATTAACAATTGTGGTCGGGCAACCGACATAAATCATAAATCCGTGTATTCTGCTAGAATTAAAAATATTATAACATAATAGCTATTGCAATTGTCAAGAAAATATAGTAAAATAAATACAAATTATGTAACCTGACGGACGGTGAAAATATGTATAAAAACTATATTTTTGATCTTTACGGAACTCTTATTGACATAAACACTGACGAGTGGAAGGCTGACCTCTGGAAAAAGATGGCTGTGCTTTACGGCTACAAGGGTGC
>CALZCU010000009.1 GCA_945632055.1 uncultured Ruminococcus sp.
AAACAAAAGCTTTCCTGCGAACACTGAAAAGAAAATAACATAACATTTAAACCCGACATAAAAGTCTGCGAGAACCAATGGAACTCGCAGACTTTTTATGTATAGAAATTTGCTCGAATTACCTGCGATGGTACATCGCCGAATTTCAACTTTTCAAAACTTTTTAAATTTTTTTAAATTTTCTAAAACTTTTTTGAATCCTGCTTCGTCATTAATATACAAGGCAAGAAAAAGAGGTGTTGTTTTGAATTATGAGGATTTTAAAAAAATGATTGTCATTTCCGGGTCGTTGTATGACCCCGACTAGGGGTTTATCGAAAAATTGTTCAGCAGTATATTGCAGGCACTGAAATCATTGAGGAAGAGAGATTAACTGAATTTAATATACTGCTGAAATTCAAAAATTTACGCAAACCTTATTGTAATTTAAAATTATGTTTTAACGAAAAGGAGAAATAACTATGTTAACTAAAAAATCATTTGTTCAAAAGGGTAAGAAAGCTATCTGCGGTGTAATTGCACTTTCAATGCTTGCGGTATCAGCTCCAATGTTTATGGCAGGTTGCGGAAATGCTGATAATAAGGCAGGTATTGAGCATCAGCAAGCCGCTGAAACCAAGGAAATAACCGCTGAAACAGCAACAGATTATATGAGTGACATACACGACGCTTTCATTAAGAAAATGTCTGCAAGCTCTTCACGCTGGTCAAATACATCTATTGAAAGCGTGTATTTTGGAGAGCGCAAAAGTGATGGCAAAAAAACAATTGCAATAATTTACCGTGGAAATCACAGCAATACCGGTAACGAAACAAAATACGGAATATGGGAAATGGCTGAGGTTCGTGTAGAAAACAAAGCCCTTGAGTACATTAATAGACCTGAGTCTGCCTTTGGTTTTAATTCATCTGACATGATTAAAAATAATAATTCGTTTTTTCAGGACGGCAAATATAATATTACAAAAATTTCATAATACTAAACAATACTAAAAAATACTAAAAAATACTAAAAAATATTGAAAATTTTTACAAAATTATTTATAATAAAAAGGAGAATGATTATGTTTTGTGAAAAATGTGGAAACAATGTAAATGAAAATGAAAAGTTCTGCGAGAAGTGCGGAACACCCGTTACGGTAAAGACTGAAAGCTCAGAAAAAACCGTTTCGTCCGATTTTGTTGCAGCTCCGACTGCACAGGCTCCCAAAAAGCCTAAAAAGCCGATGTCACCCAAGCTCAAGAAGAGGATTATGATTTCTTCAATCGGCGCAGGTGTTGTGGCAGTTATCCTCATTGTACTCTTTGCGGTTGTTGTGCCGATTTTAAACAGGGTTAATGTTGCAGATTACCTGGATATCAGCTTCAACAAGGACTCGCTTTATGAAGGTCGTGCATCTGTGTCGTTTGAGATTGACTCGGATCAGATATATAATAAGTATTTCGGCAACGGCAAGTCGAATAAAAATTCTGACAAAAAATCTGATGATATGAAATCGGTAATGACAGAGCTGAAAGACGGTTACACCGCAAGCTACAAAAAAAGCGCTATTTCAACAATTCTTTCTCACTGCGATGTTTCTGCCGAAATTAAGGACGATTCAGCAAAAACAGAGGAAACTCAGACTACAGCATTAAGCGGAAACACAGAACACAAGGCAAACACAACAGCAAGCGTATATCGTCTTAAGAGCGACGATGTTGTAGTTGTAAAGCTCACCTGGGACAAGGATGTCAATTCCAAGAGAGAAATTGAGGCTGCTGAAAAGAAGGCAGGCATCAGCTTTGACAAGACGGACAGAACTATAGAAATCAAGATTTCCGACGAGCTTAAGAAGAACTCACTTGAGCTTGCCGAGGCAATAGAGGTTGACCTTGTCGACTATATCATCAAGAACAATCTTGCCCATATAAGGGGAATTAATGACGGTTTTCTTTCATTCTCTATTGATGATTTTGAATATGAGGTTGGCAATTACAAATTTGTTTATCGTGCTGATGAATACTTCGGATCAAAAGTGTGTGTTGTTGATAAGAACGAAAAAATTGACGAAAGCGGCACATACAAGCAAAATGCAGTTGATATTGTACCTATATCCGTCAGCGACAGATCTTACCTCAAGATAGGCGATATTATTAACCTCAGCATAGAAGCCCAACACATCAATAATACTAATATTTTTGTAACCTCGGCTGAAAAAAGAATTGATGTTCAGGCAAATTCACCTTTAACTGTAGATGAAGCAAAGAACGCTCTTGAGAGCATCAAAAGTGATTTTACGGCTCGTTCCAAGGAGTTTAGAGGTGTAGAGAATGTTTCTATCTCCGATATATATCTGGTAAGCAACAAGGATCAAAATTCAAGCAGCAAAAACCGAGTAGTTGTTGTATACAAATACGATAGTACTGACTTATTCTCATCTGCAATCAAAGAAAGCTATGCTACATTTGTTTTCACAGATGCTTATATGGATGGAGATAATTTTACTTACTCACTTGCATCTGACGGTAGCTACCACTCAAAATTATCCGAATTGAATAAGTACGACATCTGGCTTAATGACAGCAACTATACCACAACAAAGATTTCATAACATTAATACTTAACAAGGGGAGAAAAACATTGGAACTTGAAGAACTTGTGATAAAAGCGTCCATGGGTGACGATTATGCGCTGAATCAGCTCTATAATGAAACATACCGCCAGGCATATCAGGTGGCTATGCAGATTTTTCACGATGAGCACGAGGTATTTGATATTTTGCAGGACTCGTACATAAAAGCGTTCAACAGTCTTGCAAAGCTGAAGGAGCCGTCAAAATTCAAATCGTGGTTTTTTCAGATTGTTTCAAACACCTGCAGAGATTACCTGAGAAAGCGCAAGAATAATCCGATGTTTTTCTCCGATATGACCTATGAAGATGACAACGGCGAAAACGAGGTTGAGTTTGTTGACGAAAGCACAGCCTTTTCTCCCGAGTCAAATGTAGACTACAGCGAAACAAAAAGGCTTATTGCTGAGATGATTGACAATCTCCCCGAGGAGCAAAGGCTCGTTCTACTTATGTACTATGTGCAGGAGCTGTCAATCAAGGAGATTGCACAGTCGCTTGAGGTTTCTGAAAATACCGTCAAGAGCCGAATGAACTACGGCAAGAAAAAGCTCAAGCTTCAGGTTGAAGAGCTTGAGAAGAAGGGTACAAAGCTTTACAGCATTGCAGGCTTCAGCTTGTTCGGATTTATTGTTTGGATGCTCAGGACAAACGCTCAGAGCATACCTGTTCCGGATATTTCAAATTTCGTTGCTGTCAATTCGGGCGCATTACCCTTGTCGGATACCGTAAATTCACAGAGTACAAATCCGCAGAGTACAAATTCACAGAGCGTCAGCTCATCTGCTCAAAACGCACAGCCAAGCGTTCAGAACAGCTCTTACGGTTCGGCAGGTCAGGCTGTCGGCGGTGTTGCAAAAGCTACTGCGGCTGTTGCAAAAAAAGCCTCAAAGCACATCGCCGCAAAGGTGATAGGCGGAGTTGTGGCGGCTTCGGTTGCAGGAACTGCAACAGCGGCGGTTGTATCGCCTGAGTTCAGACGAAATATTGATGTTTTCGGCTTGTTTACGGGTCCCGAAACAACGGTGGAAATATTTGAAAAGGCGCTCAACAATAACGATGTTGAAAAAATGATTGGGTGTCTGCCACCCGATACACAGTCGGCTTACCATGCAATTATTGATGGCGCAAACGGATTCGGAAATATGATTGGCCTTAACAACCTGATTACGACCGATTCAATCGGAAGGGTTCTTGGATTTGTTAAGGGAGGACAGATGGCAGACCTGACGGTTGTAAACACCAGCTACAGCGACTCGAAGGATACTGCAGTGCTTACCGTAAATGTTTCATACGGAAGCTATGTTGAAAACTCAACGATAGATATTAATATGCAGAAAATATCGAATAAATGGTATATCAAGTTCAACAGTAATTTGTTACAATAAGGAATAAGCCTGCAATTGCAATCTGCCCCTTGAGTTTGTAATTGCAGGCTTGCATTTTATTTACACAGTTGGTATAATATAAATTACAGCTCATTTGCTGAATTTCAGGGAGGAATTACTCTATGTGTAAGAAAGAAAATTTTTATATTACAACGCCCATCTATTATCCCTCGGGCAATCCGCACATAGGTCACTGCTATACCACAGTTGCCTGCGACTCAATTGCCCGCTACAAACGAATGCAGGGCTATGATGTTATGTTCCTGACGGGAACGGACGAGCACGGTCTTAAAATTGAGCAGAAAGCCGCCGAAAAGGGTATCACTCCCAAGCAGTATGTTGACGAAATTGTGGAGATATTCAAGGGACTCTGGGACTTTATGAATATCAGCTACGACAGATATATCCGCACCACCGATGATTACCACATCGAAACGGTGCAGAAAATCTTTAAGGAGCTTTACGACAGGGGATACATCTACAAGGGTGAATACAAGGGCAAATACTGCACTCCCTGCGAGAGCTTCTGGACGGAAAGTCAGCTTGTTGACGGCAAATGTCCCGAATGTGGCAGAGAGGTTGTCGAGGCTAAGGAGGAGGCTTACTTCTTCAAAATGGCTCCCTTTGCCGACAGAATTGAAAAGCTCCTTACCGAAACCGACTATTTACAGCCGAAAACCCGTGCCGTTGAGCTTGTAAATAACTTTATCAAGCCCGGACTTGAGGATTTGTGCGTTTCAAGGACAACCTTTAAGTGGGGTATTCCCGTAACCTTTGACGACAAGCATGTTGTTTATGTATGGATTGACGCACTGTCAAACTATATTTCTGCTCTCGGCTATCAGAACGAGGCTTACTCCGATTACGAAAAATTCTGGCCTGCCGATGTTCATATGGTTGCAAAGGATATTATGCGCTTCCACGCAATAATCTGGCCTGCGATGCTTATGGCACTCGATTTGCCGCTTCCCAAGCACCTTGCCGTTCACGGCTGGATTACCTTTAACGGTCAGAAAATGTCAAAGTCGCTCGGCAATGTTGTCGACCCGTTTATCCTCGGCAAACGCTACGGAGCAGACGCAATCAGATACCACATTATGCGTGAAATGGCTCTCGGCGCAGACAGCTCATTCTCGAATGAAATTATGATTAACCGCATCAACTCCGACCTTGCAAACGGTCTGGGCAACCTTGTTTCAAGAACGGTTGCAATGGTTGAAAAGTACTTCGGCGGAACGCTTCCCACAGAGAGGGAGAGCGGCGAGTTTGACGATGAGCTTATAAGTGCGGCTACCTCGCTCAGAGGTGCGGTTGACGGCTTTATCGATCAGACGCAGCTCAACAATGCTCTTGCCGAGATTTTCAAGGTTGTTTCCCGTGCGAACAAGTATATTGACGAAACTGCACCCTGGGTTATCGCCAAGGACGAGTCGAAAAAGGCAAGACTTGCGACTGTGCTTTACAATCTGCTTGATACAATAAGAATCGTTGCAACGCTTCTTTCTGCTTTTATGCCGACTACTATGCCGAAGGCGCTTGAACAAATCGGTGCCTGCGAGAAGTGCGCAACATACGATAATGCCGACAAATTCGGTATTCTTCCGCCCGATGTGACTGTAAAGAAGGGCGAGGTGCTCTTCCCGAGAATTGATGTTGACAAGGAAATTGAGGAGCTTAACAGCATAATCAAGAACAGCACAGGCGAGGACGAGGAAACTAAAAAGCTTCGTGAGGAAATTGAGGGAGTTGCACAAATCGGAATTGACGACTTCTGCAAGGTTGACCTTCGTGTTGCCGAAATCAAGGCTTGCGAGCCGATTAAAAAGGCTAAAAAGCTGCTTAAGCTCACTGTTTTTGACGGTGTAAAGGAGAGAACGGTTGCAAGCGGAATTGCGAAGTATTACAAGCCTGAGGAGCTTGTCGGCAAGAAGATTATTCTTGTTTCAAACCTTGCTCCTGCAAAGCTCTGCGGTGTTGAAAGCTGCGGAATGATTCTTGCCGCAACCTGCGGTGAAGATGTTAGGGTTATCTTCGTTGACGGTATGCCTGCCGGCGCAAAGATAAGCTGAAAAAAGATAAATATATAATAAAAATACTCCTGCCAGATGAAATGGCGGGAGTATTTTACACTATAGGAAATATCTCAAAAACGGTCGGGCAAAGAAGGCTTGAAAGTATCAACCTGTCTGCTCGAACTGCGTGTCGAGGCACTCGACTTTTAAGGAGTAGATTATTAATTAATTATTGATGCTTATTACTGATAGTCGCAGACATTTACCCACGAGAGCAGGAACTCTCTTTCCTCGGGCTTGCCCTTTACGGACTGCGAAGCGGCAACAATGGGAAGCCACTCGTTAACATACTGACGGGCAGTGTCTGTCTTTTCGCAGAAGAGCTTCATATACTTTTCAGCCAGATCGTCCTGTTTGTCAAGACGGAAAAGAAGATAGGTTCTTGCGGCGTCGGCAGAGCCGTTGCCCTGTGTTGCGTGTGACCAGTCGATTACATAGGGTGTGCCGTCGGGTGTGATGATGACATTGCTCGGGTTGAAATCACCGTGGCAAACCTTGGTGTGCTTGGGCATTCCGTTCAGACGGGTGTGAAGCTCATATCTTGTGGTTGCGTCCAGGTCGGTTTCGCTGATTTTTCTGTTCATCTTATCCTGAAGCTTGTTGAGCAAGGGCGCCTTGCGGTTGAGAATGTCAATCTGAATGTTAACGAAAAGCTCAAGGTATTCGTCAGTCTTTTCGGGATTCTCAGCCATAAGCTCAGCAAGTGTTTTGCCCTCGATATATGTTGAGATGATAGCCCATTTGCCGTCAATTTTTGTTACTTCCTCGATTTTGGGAATGTTAAGACCTGTTTCCTCAACTCTCGCCTGATTAAGAGCCTCGTTGAGAATGTCGGACTTCGGGAAGGATTCGTCAAAAACCTTGGCTGCAAGGTTACCGTCCTTATAGATTACTTTGTTTTTCCTTTCAGCAAGGATTGTGTCAAGTTTCATTTATGTTTCCCCTTTCGGTTAGGTTTGTTCTTTATAGCAATGATATGCTATGGTTATATTATACAGTAATATTTTGAGATAGTATAGTAGGAAAAATACAAAAATTTTGAAAGAAAATTTGTTCAATTAGATAATATAAATAAAGTAAAACTTCTGTTTTGCCTAAAAATCTTTGAATTTATTATGCGTAACGCATAAAACCTCGTTAATTATTTAACTAAATAATCATTGTGGTGACTTTTATTATTTGTGCAACCTGACAAAGATTTAACAATTCACAATTTACAATTAACAATTAAAAAAGGCGTCCGAACGGTACGCCTTAGTTTCTTAAAAGATGTATGGCTGTTTCAGCCTTTTCGATAATCCGCAGGTCGTTGTCGTATGAACACATTTTGCGAGCCTGCTGGAGGTCAACCCAGATGTAGCTGTCGATTTCCTCCTCCTGAATCTTCACATTGTCGGTGAATGCCTGCGCAAGAAAGAACACAACTCTTTTGCGGATTTTTCCGAAGGGGCAGTATTCACTGACCTCACGGAAGTTGTTGAAAATTGTAACATCAAGACCTGTTTCTTCCTTAATCTCACGAATAGCAGTCTGCTGCTCGTTTTCGCCCTCCTCAATGTGGCCCTTCGGAAAGCTCCAATATCTGCCGTTGCTGTTTTTTACAAGCAGAATTTTTGTGTTTTGCTTTGTTTTGTAGAAGATAATTGCACCGCAAGACTTTTCATACAGGCAGTTTATACTCTTAAGCCTGACATTTTTCAGCCGCATCAGCAGCTTGCGAAGCTCAGGCTCATAGAACACCTCGCCCGGCGGAGCAACAATCGGTCTTTCACCGTCAAGACCTTCAAATTCGGCAACGGCTATTACGACTCCGTCAAAGTATTCGGGCACCTTGCGCCTTGACACAACATATGCGCCCTTGTTTTGTATGCTTGATGAGGAAATATATGCAGAGCGAAGATTACTGCTTATTTTTCCAAAAACGCTAACCTTAACTTTTTCGGAAATCATACCGCTGCCTCCTTTCGTAATAATAATTGAATAGATTACCCAATCAGTTGAACAGTCCGCTCATACTGTCAAGCTGTATTTGAGTGTTTGCACTCATAACTCCGTTGAGGAAAAGCACCTCGTCAATTCCGTTCTGCTTGCAGTAGGACGCAAGGTTTTGCTTAAAGTAACGGAAATCAATTACATGAACTTCCTCGTAGTTGTAGGTGAGATAGGGAACGAATGCGTTGCCGTAGCTCTCCTTTATTACGGCAATCTTCTTTCCCTGCGTTGCATTTTCCGAGCTTGATTTAAGCACTGTGAGCGGATGGTCGCCCATTATGAACACACCGTAGGTCAGTGAGCCTGCCTCTGCGTACTGATAGTACGGACTTGTGTAGGTGTTTACATTGCCCGAATCATCGGTGATATCCATTGTAACCGAGTACGGGAAGTCCCAATAATGAACGGTGTCGGCATCAAGACCGCTTGCGCTGTTTGAGAATGTGCCTGTGAAGCCCTCAATTTTATTTTCGGTGCAGTCGTCAAGCGAAAGCACAGGAAGGTTGTTTGTTTTTGCAAAGGCAGAATAAGCATAGTATGCGCCGAGTCCCGTCCAGTGGTGGTCGGAGCCGAAGTAGATGTAATCGCTGTTGTGGTCTGCAAGATAGTTGTAGGCATTAATCGGAGTAACCTTGTCGGAGAGCTTTGAGTAAATGCTCTTGATGTTGTCAGCCTGTGAGGTTGACGGAGCGTCGCTGTCCTTAAGGCGCTGAGGAAGTCCCATTTCGGTGTGGTTGGGAATTACCATATCGTAAACCTTAATGCCGCTGAGCTTGTCTGCAAAGCCGTTGATTGTTTCTGCGTAGGTGGTAGCTCTTGCTTCGTCACTGCCGAACAGCTCAAATGCCTGCTTGCCCCACACATATATATTGTAAGCCATTGTGCCGTTTGTATTATCGTCCTTAATCTGCGGAGTTTTGAAGTAGGTCGGAGAAAGGTCATCGCCAGGTTCCGTATTTTTGTTGTCGTTATTTGAATTTGAAGAAGCCGATGTGGTTGCAACAGGCTTTGTTTCTGTGGAAACGCTCTGAGAAGTTTTTTCTTTTGGAAAACAGCTCCTGAGAACAGACGAAATCATTACAATCAGGAGTATAATAATAAGTATTCCGCAGCTTACCATTATAATTCTGTTGCGTGTGCGCCTTTTATTGTTTCTTCTCGGACGGCGGTTTGTGTTGTAGGCAGGGTGTCTGTTGTATGAGCCTTGTCTGCGCTGCGGCTGACGGCGGCGATAGTCCCTGCTGTCGTAGCTGTCATCAAAATTATCAAGGTCGAAATAATCATAGTCGTTACGCTGGCTCATAAAAATTCTCCTGTCTGAATACCTCTTATAAATTAAATGCCATAGAGAAATACAGCTTAATTATACTACATAAGGCGGCTAAAAACAATATTATTTTATATTTTTTTACATTTTACTTGTTCTTTGAATATCTGATTGTGTAATTAATTTGTCGTATTGCTTGAATGTATGCCGATTTCGTGATAGAATAAGATAATAATGAATTTGCAAAAAGAGGGATAATATGGAATACAGCTTCTCCGACAGGGTTTCAAACCTGAAACCGAGTGCAATCAGGGAAATTTTTAAATATGCCGCAGACCCTGAGGTGGTTTCGCTTTCGGCAGGCAATCCGTCGCCTGACGCCTTTCCTGCAAAGGAAATTGCCGAAATTTCAGCAAGGGTGCTCAGTAAAAATCCGATTTCCGTTTTGCAGTACAGCGTGAGCGAGGGCTATGCTCCGCTAAGGCAAACGATTTCTGAATATATGCAAAAGGAGCATAGCACAGGCAAGGATTTTGATGAGGTGCTGATTACCACAGGCGCACAGCAGATTATGGATTTATGCTCAAAGGCTCTTGTCAACGAGGGCGATGTCGTTATCTGTGAAGCACCCTCGTTTATCGGCTCGCTCAACACCTTCAGAAGCTACAATGCAAGGCTTGTCGGGGTTGAGGTTGAGCCTGACGGAATGAGCATTGAGGGACTTGAAAATGCCTTAAAGGCTAATCCCAATGCAAAGCTCATTTACACAATTCCGAATTTTCAGAATCCGTCGGGAGTTACAATGAGCCATGAAAAGAGGAAAAAGGTTTATGAGCTTGCAAAAAAATACGGAGTGCTTATTCTTGAGGACAATCCGTACGGCGACTTACGCTACAGCGGAGAGAGTGTTGGAAATATCAAGTCGCTTGACGAGGACGGTATTGTGATTTACGCAGGCTCATTTTCAAAGGTGATTTCGCCCGGTATGCGTGTTGCCTACTGCATTTGCCCGAAGCCGATTTTTCAGAAGCTGGTTGTCTGCAAGCAGGGAAACGATGTTCATACAAACATCTGGTCGCAGTATGTCTGCAACGAGTTCATAACAAAATACGACTTTAACGCTCACCTTGCAAGGCTTCGTGAGCTTTACAGCAAAAAGGCGGCTTATTGTATGAGCCTGCTCGATGAATACTGCGCTCCTGCGATTACCTACAATAAAATTGACGGCGGCTTGTTCATCTGGTGCGAGCTTACCGAAAGCATAAGTATGCCCGAGTTCTGCAAGAGGGCGATTGAAAACAAGGTGTGCGTAGTGCCCGGAAATGCGTTTCTGACAGATGAAAACGAAAAGTGTCAGAGCTTCAGAATTAACTTCTCGACGCCTACAGACGAACAGCTTGAAAAGGGAATTAAAATTCTCGGCAGGCTTGCGAACAATTACAAAAAATAATCATAATTAATTTCATGTGACGGTTGTTTTCACAACTCGTAGGGGCGGATATTATCCGCCCGATTTCCACAACAGCAAATTTTATCCGAAGGAACACCGGGAGGATAATATCCTC
>CALZCU010000010.1 GCA_945632055.1 uncultured Ruminococcus sp.
ACAGAAATGCGGCACAGCCGTTGTCGGGCAGTTCAATCGCAATTCCTGTCGGCACTACTGCAAGCTGACCGGGCGCAAGGGTGATGCTCTGCTCAATGCAGGCGTACAAGTCCATTCCAGCCGAGCCGTTTGTGGCTCTTTTCGGGATTTTTGCGTTCTCTTTCAGCTTTTTTATCTTTATTGTCATTGTTACCATCCTTCATTTCCTGCAAATTTCTGCATAATTATTTCATAAATTTCCCTATTATTCCTTAATGAAATTATCTTTCGGAATAATCGGATTTTTTATTTTTCGCCAAAGGAATTTATTATAATTCCTTTTTAAAAATTAATATCTTTTAACACTTTCCACATTTTATTCCACACCCCGTTTATATAAACCTCGTGTGAATTTGTCTTTTAACATCGAAAACCCATTGAAATCTAATGTGTTTTCAATGTTTTCAACATAGTTTTCCACAGTGAAACGCAAAATGTTAAATGATGTTGAAAGTTTTGATATTTCTTCACGAGCAACAAAAAGCGGCACGCAATTCAGCACCTCTGTGCAGTTTCCGTCACATTTAAGAAAAAATTGTTTGCCAAGCCTATCCTGCATTTTTGATTTATTTTTGCAAGATTTACAACTCAAACCAACGCTCTTGTTCGGGCAGTTCCGACACAGCATAAGCGGAAGATAGCCGTAGCTTATTATTCACCTGTCAATTTTGCCGCCGAGCCTGTTTATCCTGTCGAATGTCAGCTCAAAGCTCAGCTCAACGCTTTTCAGTCCGTATTCCTCTGCCCAGAGCAAATCGCAGGTGTTGACAATATTTAACCCAAATCCGCCGTGGAGCGTCATTTCAAGGCTTTTTGCAAGGTAAAGCGCACCGATATTGTGGCAAAGCACATCGCAAATCCCGACAGCCTTCGCCTTTTTCAATGCTTCAAAAATCTGCTTTTCCCTGCCGAACATTCCTCTCGGAATTTCAACACCAATGTTAAATTTTTCGCTTTTGAGCCGTTCAAGCTCCCTTATGTCGGAAAACAGCGGAACGAAAACAAGCTCGCAGTCCTTAAAGCCTTCACCGATTTTTGTGCCCTGAACTCTTGCACGGACAGCCTGTCTTTTCCCTGCAAACGGCTTTACATTTTCAAAAATTTCGCAATCGTTTATCCGATAATTATGCACAGCCGTGCGCATTTCGTCAAGTTTTTCAAGAGCCTCTCTGCGTAGCTGATTAAGCACCGACAGCGGAACTGAAAGCTCCGAATCAAGCTCAATATTGAGCCTTGAAAATTCATAAGCCGTACCGCCTGTTTTTGAAAGCTGAGCCGTACATTTTTCTGCGCTGAGCGGAAGCCTTAACGCTTTTTCGCAGACTGTATCGGAAACAGCCGTTACTCTGTTCCTGCCGTCCGTAATTTCAAGCCTTGGGGAATTGCCGAGCCTTGCCGTAAATTTACCCTCAACGGCTACATTCTGCGGCTCGTCCTTGTAGGTCTGTCTGATTGCGGAAAGGAGCTTTTCATCAGCCGAAACAACATCGCTTTTCTTCCTTGTTCCGAACATTTCTCTGCCCAAATTGCCCTTGAAGTAGCCGTCCGTAAAGCCTGTTCGTGAGAAAACTCCCCTCAACAGCCGAGCAGTTTCCTCGCTCACAAAGCCGCAATCCCTCTGCTCCCTGCAGGCTCTGACTGCGGCGGCAACATATTCGGGGCGCTTCATTCTGCCCTCGATTTTTGCCGATGCAACGCCGATTTTTTCAAGCTCTCGGAGGTGAGCAATCAGGCTGTTGTCCTTAAGACTGAGCGCATAGCCGCCCCTTTCTCCGCCAACCGAAAACGGCAGTCGGCAGGTCTGAGCGCACGAGCCTCTGTTTCCGCTTCGTGAGCCGAGCATCGCACTGAAATAGCACTGTCCCGACACGCTCATACACAGCGCGCCGTGGACAAACACCTCAAGCTCAACGGGGATTTCAGCGCACCTTTTGATTTCATCGGCGCTCATCTCCCTTGAAAGCACAACTCTTTTGAAGCCCATCTCATACAGCGCACGAACTCCCGACGCAGTATGCACGCTCATCTGCGTTGAAGCGTGGAGCGGCATATCGGGCACAAGCTGTCCGGCAAGCCGTGCAACACCCATATTCTGAACGATAAGAGCGTCTGCGTCTGCCCTTGCGGCTGAGATTATCGCACTTTTCAGCCTGTCAAATTCATCGTCAAATACCAGCGTATTCAGCGTTACATAAGCCTTAACGCTGTGGATATGGCAGTAGTCAACGGCTTTTTTCAGCTCTTCGTCATCAAAATTTTTGGCAGACGAGCGGGCAGAAAATGACTTTTCACCCAGATAAACTGCGTCTGCGCCGCTTCTTACGGCGGCAATCAGACTGTCAAAGCCGCCTGCCGGAGCAAGTATCTCAATTTTTTGCATTTTTCTTTTTATTATCCTTGTCAAAAAGTGAATATTGGCGCATCGGAACACAGCCCAGAAGCTTCTCGTTGTTCTTTTCCTGAGCAGTATTTGACGGCTTATCGGAAATTTTAGCCGCTTCAGCCGCCTCAGCCGCCCTTGTTACGGCATTGAAAAGCTGTTCCTTAAGCTCGTCGGTTTCCTTTGTCAGAGCATTAATCTGCTCGTCCTTCTCATTTTCGATAGCCTTGATTTGCTCGTCCTTTTCCTTTGAGAGCTTTTCAAGCTGTTTTTCAAGAGTCTTAATCTGCTTGACGAGCTTTGTGTTCTCGTTTATCGCCTCGGTGAGCTTTTCCTTGTATTCCTTGCAGGAACGGTTCAGCTCATTTGTGGTCTGAATAATCTTATCCGCCTTGCCGACAATCTCCTTGTTCCTTTTCTGCGCCTTGTTTCTGTCGTCGCACAAATCGAGTGCGGCAAGGATTGCACAGTCACGGGTGTCAAGCTGTCTGCCTGTCTGCGCCGCCTTTCTTATGCGTTTGCTGATTTCATCGGCAACCGACTGAACATACTTTTCCTCGTCAGAGGTGATGAGAGCGTAGCTCCTGCCCTCAATCTGAACGCTGATTCTCTTTTTTTCCATTTCAAACCCACCTGTTCATATATATTTGAAATAATGATATTACAGTCCATCTTAAATTATAATACAAAACGGAAAAATATTAAAGAGTAATTTTTAAATTTTACAATTAAAAAGGAGCTGTTACATAAACAACCCCTTGATATAACTATAAAAATCAAAAAAAGTCATAACGACCTGATGAACCGGCTACGCTTCCAATACCGGAATACAGCACCAAAACATAGTCCGGCTTAATCTTCTTTATATATTCCTCCATATTGAGTTTACTGCCGACATAGTATTCGTAGTTTCTCACATCGCAAATATGAAGTTCGCTCGTTTGCAACGAAAGAAATGGTGCAGTAACGCAAGCAAAGGAATCACGAATCATAAGTACCTTTTTGCCTTTTTCGTTCATGTTGTTTTTCATAATCTGCAAACGGAAATCTCCACCACTATAGGTTGCGTAGGTGTTCACTCCGTAGTAATCCTTTTTCATATTTTCCATATAAAGAACCGTGTCCTCAAAACTACCATTCCTTATCTGATTCTTTGCCGGCTGTTTTTCAGTAAAATCAGTATTAAATTTCGGCGTAATCAGGTCAAAATCATCAGCTCCGTTTGAAGTGAAGTATGTACCGACCTTTTTTCCTGATGAGCCAAGAAACCAATTCTCATATTTTTCAACATTGTAATTAGATATATCAGTATATTCTTCGTTATATTCAAATCCATATCTTAGGTTTAATTCTTCACAAATAGCTTTTGCTGAAATAAATCCTGAATATGGTTTCCAATGGTGGTCAGTTAAGAAGAATATGTCATCATCAGAAATATTATTCTCGCTCATTACTTTGGTAAAGTCAAGGCACGGAACCTTTTTTGATAACGAAGTCAGAAAATGGTTGAAATTATCATTTCCAAAATTGACTATATTTTGCGGAGTATTCAAATAATAATCTTTCGTTGGGGCGGCACAGTAAAGAAAGTTTGCACCGTTTTCCTCGGAAATGTTTTTTAATTCTTCAATTTTCAATATAACTTTATCTATTTGCTGCTCTGTTAATTTTTTGCTCGGTGAAAATAAGCTGTCGGAATCTGATTTTACTACAGTTGAATCGTCCTTCTTAATAATCCTTGTTCCAATGAGGTTTTCTTTTACAGAATTTATATCCATTAGCATATTGTGATATCTGAGAGTTTTTCCTAAATCATCAATATTAGCTTCAAAATCTGTAATAGAGGATACATTGCCCTGCGTTATTCCGTAACACAGATCTTTTACCGAGTGATATATTGTACCCAAATATCTTCTGGAAGTTCCCAAAATGATAAAAAGCATTGCAAAAACAAAAACTATAATGTTTTTATTAAACTTTTTCATAGCAGCCTCCTAAAAATTAAAGTAAATGAACGGATTATAAGAGTTGCTCACTAAGCTTGATACCGACAGTACAAACAACACCATTAACGCTCCTGCACTTACAAATCCTGCGACATTGCTTGAGCTTGTCTTTTTCTTGAGCAGTTTGAAAACAGGCGTACATAACAGCACTCCTATTGCCAGAAGTATAAAATTCTGCACAAAGAAACCGGCAAACATTCCGTCTGTAAATTCATTGCCGTTCAATCCGAACATAGATTTAATATAGAAAAGTGCGTCGCCGATTGTTTCTGCCCTGAAAACAACCCAACCAAGCATCACAAACAGTATGGTATACAGCCATCTGAAAACCTTAATAACTCTACCCTGCATTTTATCAAAGCCTGTCAACTTCTCAATAGCAATAAGTACAAAGTACATCATACCCCACACTATGAAGGTATAGTTTGCACCGTGCCACAGTCCTGTCAGTGACCATACAACAAAAAGATTGAAAATATTTCTGCCCCTGCTAACTCTGCTTCCGCCGAGAGGAAAATAAAGATAATCTCTGAACCAGCTTCCGAGCGATATATGCCATCTTCTCCAGAACTCTGAAATTGAAGTGGAAATGTACGGATAATTGAAGTTTTCGAGAAAATGAAAACCAAACATTCTGCCGAGTCCGATAGCCATATCGCTGTATCCGCTGAAATCAAAAAATATCTGCAATGTATAAGCCACCGCACCTAACCAACTGAATGAAACCGAAATAGGATCGCCGTTTTTAGCTAAATCAAAGGTTTTATCAGCCAACACAGCAAAGCTGTTTGCAAGAAGTACCTTTTTGGAAAGTCCGACTATAAATCTTGCAAAGCCGTCAAAAAAATCATTAACCGTTTCTTTTCTGTTTTCAATTTCATCTGCAATAGTTTCATATCTTACTATAGGTCCTGCAATCAGCTGTGGAAAAAACGAAATATATAAGCCTACGAAAAGCAGATTATTCTGTACCTTGCCTTTTTGGCGATAAACATCAATTACATACGACATAGCCTGAAATGTAAAAAACGATATGCCGATTGGCAATGCAATATCAGGAAGTGACAGATTAGCTCCGAACAGACTGTCAATTATATTTCCCGCAAATGTCAGATATTTGAACACAAAAAGAATTGACAGATTGAACAAAACATCTAAGGCGATTATCACTCTGCTTGCCGCTTTGTTCTCCCTTTTTTTGTTTACCCAGATACCGAAAGCCCAGTTAATTATGATAGAAGCTATCATAATCAGAACAAATCTCGGATCACCCCAGGCATAGAAAAACAGGCTTGCAAACAAAAGAAAAATGTTTTGAAGCAATCTGCTCTTTTTGAAAACTACAAAATTAAAAAACAGCACTACGGGCAGAAAAATATATAAAAATGTTGTACTTGAAAATAGCATTTTTACTCCTCCTGTTTAAAAAATTATAAAAATAAAAAAGCCGGCAGTTTACCCCCGCTGGTAATTCGGGCAGATAGGCTGATATTACCCAGTCTTCCCTGCCCGACCGTTTTAGAGCAATCGGCTATAAAAGAACAGCTGACAACAACAGTGACTGAGAAGTCACCGCTATTGTCGGCTATGGGGTTTCGTTATTGTTAAAAGTATAAAAGAGTGCAGAAAAGCGCAGACGGTTATCCTGTCTGTCTGACTGTCTGTCTGTCTATCTGTCTATCTATCTGTCTGTCTGTCTGTCTGTCTGTCTGTCTGTCTGTCTGTCAAAGCGTATTCCCCTTTGCGTGTATTTGTCAAGAGCAATTTCAATAGTTTCTAAATTTTCATAAATCTTTTTAGATTATATCACATTCAATCAATTCAATCAACAATATTCGATACTTTTTCGACCTATGTTTTGCTGAAAATACCGATTTCAGTTCGTATAGTCTGCCGTTATCGGCAAAATACCGCTGATAGTTTAAAATGTATTTGATATTTTGCCGATAGCGTGGTATAATATACTTGAATCACAGATAACAAAAAGGAGAAGTCCCGATATGAAATATATCTCAGTTGCAAAAGCGGCAACGCTTTGGGGCGTGTCTGAGCGAAGTGTGCGAAACTACTGTGCCAACGGAAAAATCGAAGGAGCTTTTCTGACAGGCAAAACCTGGAATATACCCGAAACTGCTCAAAAACCGAAAAGGTCAAATACTAATATCAATGCTCCGAAAACGCTTTTGCAGGTGCTTCGCAGAGAAAAAGCACAAAGGCTTTCGGGCGGTATATATCACAAGGTGCAAATTGAGCTGACCTATAATTCAAACCACCTTGAGGGAAGCCGTTTGTCGCACGAGCAAACTCGTCTTATTTTTGAAACAAACACCATCGGAATCGAAAACGAAACTGTCAGAGTTGATGATATAGTCGAAACCGCAAATCATTTTAGGTGCATTGATATGATAATCGACAACGCAAATTACTCCCTAAGCGAGCATTTTATAAAACAGCTCCATTCTGTTCTGAAAAACGGCACCTCAGACAGCAGAATGGATTGGTTTGCTGTGGGCGAATATAAAAAACTGCCAAACGAGGTGGGCGGAAGAGCAACTGCACCGCCCGAGGAGGTTCACACGCAAATGAGCAGACTCCTTGAAAAATACAATAAATCAGGTCAAAAGACATTTGAAGATATAGTTGAATTTCATTATGAATTTGAAGCAATACATCCGTTTCAGGACGGCAACGGACGAGTAGGCAGACTGCTTGCGTTCAAGGAATGCCTGCGAAATAATATTGTGCCGTTTATTATTGACGAGGATTTAAAGATGTTTTATTACCGTGGTCTGCACGAATGGAAAAACGAAAAAGGCTATCTGCTTGATACCTGCCGGGCAGCGCAGGACAAATTCAAGACATATCTGAGCTATTTCAGATTATCATTCATTGATTAAGGAACAGAATTTCAAAAACCAGTCAAATCCACTTGAAAAAAACGGCGAAATGTGGTAGTATGTTTATATATATGTATATTTTTCTGCTGTTTGCAGTGTAAATTCTGTTTCATTTGACTGACCGTATGATGTCAAAAATAGTTTTACTGAATATTATTCATTATAGGAAGTGATTTTATGGCAGTTCCTTTTGATTCCCAAAAATCCTACTACCGTTCGCCCTTCGGCGCAGTTGAGCAGGACACAAAAATTTATTTGCGCATACTTATTCCAAGGTCGCTTCGCACTCAGAAGGCTGAGCTTTGCGTTAAGTACGATTACGACTACAATTGGATGTTCTCAAATTTTCTGTGGGCAGGAAATTTTGATGATGACTCCGAAATTTGGGAGGGAGATTTTACCCCCGACAGAATCGGACTGTATTGGTACGGCTTCAAGCTCCACACCAACGAGGGTGTGCGCTACATCGTTCCGTCCGACCCCTACAGCATCAGCACGATTGAGCGTTCCCCCGGCAGAAGCTGGCAGATTACCTGCTACAAAAAGGGCTTTTGCACTCCGCACTGGCCTGTGGGCGGAATTATGTATCAGATTTTCCCCGACCGCTTCAATTTCAGCGGAGATGAGAAAAGGCTGAAGCGCAAGGATTTTACACGCAATGAGGATTGGTATGCGCTTCCGCAGTGGCAGCCGAACGAGAACGGCGAAATCACAAACAGCGACTTCTTTATGGGCGATTTGAAGGGCATCACGCAGAAGCTTGGTTATCTTGAAGAGCTGGGCGTAAGCTGCATTTATCTTAACCCTATATTTGAAGCGTATTCAAATCACCGCTACGATACGGGCGACTACTCAAAAATTGACCCGATTTTAGGCTCGGAGGAGGACTTCAGGGAGCTTTGCAGCGAGGCAAAGAAGCGTGGAATCCACATTATAAACGACGGAGTTTTCTCGCACACAGGATCCGACAGCGTGTACTTCAACCGTTCGGGAAGATACGGCGACGGCGGCGCATATCGTGACAAAAATTCGCCGTACTACAGCTGGTACAAATTCAACGAATGGCCTGACAACTACAACTCCTGGTGGGGCTTTTACACCCTGCCCGAGGTCATTGAAACCTCGCCCGAATTTAACGAATACATCAACGGCGAGGACGGCATTGTGCGCAAGTGGATGAGATGCGGAAACTCAGGCTGGCGACTTGATGTTGCCGACGAGCTTCCCGATGAATTTATGGAAAATCTGCGCAAGTCCGTCAAAGAGGAAAATCCCGAAGCCTTTATCGTAGGCGAAGTATGGGAGGACGCAAGCAATAAGGAGAGCTACGGCGCAAGAAGGAAATTTTTGCTCGGCGAACAGCTCGACTCAGTTATGAACTATGTGTTCAGAAATGCGATTCTCGATTTTTGCAGAGGTCAGGACGCAAGGTGGACAATGAGCGCAATTATGAGCGTTGTTGAAAACTACCCTCGACCTGTTCTGCGTGTGCTTATGAACTCGCTTTCCACTCACGATACCGAGCGTGCGCTGACTGTTATTGCAGGCGAGCCGCTCAACGGCAGAGACCGCAGCTGGCAGGCTGAAACTCATCTTTCAGACGAGCAGAGAGAAAGGGGCAGAAAGCTGTTCAAGGCGGCTGTGGCAATGCAGTACACACTTCCCGGCTTCCCCTGCGTTTATTACGGAGATGAAGCAGGAATGGAGGGTTACCGTGACCCGTTCAACCGCTGCTGTTACCCTTGGGGCAAGGAGGATAAGGAGCTTGTTGAGTGGCACAAAACGCTCGGCAATCTGCGCAAATCCTGCTCGGCACTGTGGGACGGAGAATTTGTGAATGTGTATGCACAGGGAAGAAGAATGTCATACATTCGTCACGATGATAAGACAGCAATTTTCTGCACCTTCAACCTTGAGGATAATACTGTTGAAATCGACTCTCCGCCCGGATACGGCAATGCAATACCCCAGCTTGGCTCGGAGTTTAAGAACGGAAAATTAACACTTGCACCGCTCAGCTGTGAGATTTTACTGCTGGAGCTATAACAATTTACAATTAACAATTATCAATTAACAATTGTGGTCGGGAAGACAGCTTGATTTAGATTAAAGCTATTTTCCCGACCACTGTTTTTAATTAGGAATTTGCACTTAAAAATAGTAGGGAACAGTCTTGACTGTTCCGCAGAATTACGGCAAACACATTGGTCGGGCAAATTCATTTAAATTCAAAAAATAACCTGTCTGCTCGAATTGGGTGCAGCGTCACGCTGCTTGACTGTTCCGCAGAATTACGGCAAACACATTGGTCGGGCAAATTCATTTAAATTCAAAAAATAACCTGTCTGCTCGAATTGGGTGTCGAGGCACTCGACCGGGCGGATAATATCCGCCCCTACGAGGTTGTGCGATTCAATAATGATGATAAATTATTCGTGTTTGATGTTCACTGCCGGACACGGCACGCCGTGTCCCTACGAAGTGGATTTTAACACTTAATATTACGGTTGGGCAACCGTTTTATAGCTATACACCGTGCTGTCTGCTCGAATTGACTGCGGTGGCACACCGCCACGCCGTGTCCCTACGAAATGTACGGTACTCGGTCGGGATACCGTTATACAATAAATATCCGAGTGTTCTTCTCGAGCTAAAAAAGGCGGTGTACCACCGCAGGTAATTCGAGTAGATAGATTGTTATTATCAAGCCTTCTCTGCCCGACTGTTTTCGAGCAATTTCCTATAAAGTAAAAAACCGCAGGGGCAGATGAACTGCAACCCTGCGGTTAATTTTTATAATATTATGCTTTAATGCTTTTCGCTTAACAGCAATGCAAAATTATTTTGCGTCGTCAAAGCTTGCAAGCTTTTCAAGATGAGCGTACTTCTGCTCTGCTACCTTTTCAGCCTCTGCAAAGAGCTTTTCTGCTCTTTCGGGGAATGCACGAGTGAGCGAGTTGTAACGAACCTCACCCATAATGAAGTCACGGTAAGAAGCAGAAGGAGCCTTGCCGTCAAGCATAAACGGATTCTTGCCCTCGTCTGCAAGTCTGGGATCGAAACGGAAGATGTTCCAATAACCAGCCTCAACAGCCTTCTTCTCCTCTTCCTGAGCAATTCCCATACCGCCCTTGATACCGTGGTTGATACAGGGAGCGTAGCAGATTACGAGTGACGGACCGTTGTAGCTTTCAGCCTCTACCATAGCCTTGAGCACCTGATTGTTGTCAGCACCCATAGCGCACTGTGCAACATATACATAGCCGTAGCTCATTGCAATAGCTGCGAGGTCTTTCTTCTTAACAGCCTTACCTGCTGCAGCAAACTGTGCAACAGAACCTACAGGAGTAGCCTTTGAAGCCTGACCGCCGGTGTTGGAGTAAACCTCTGTATCGAATACGAGGATGTTTACGTTCTCGCCTGATGCGATAACGTGGTCAAGACCGCCGAAGCCGATGTCGTAAGCCCAGCCGTCGCCGCCGAAGATCCACATTGACTTCTTAGCAAGCTCGT
>CALZCU010000011.1 GCA_945632055.1 uncultured Ruminococcus sp.
CCTCAGTCATTTTGCAAGCAAAATGACAGCTCCCCTCAAAGGGGAGCCTTGGATAAAAAAGCAAGGCTTTGCTGTGAGAGTTTTTTATTTTGCAAATAAATATATCGAATATATAAATCGGGGTGACTTATATGAATAAACAAAACAGAGCGACTCTTTCAAAGACGGAGTACGGAATTTATTTTGACTATTTAAGCAATCCTGACAGCGTTGCATACAACATTCCCTTGCTTTTAAGGCTCGGCAGGGATACCGACATTGACAGGCTTAAGCAGGCGGTTGAAGCGGCTGTTGAAAACCATTCCTACATAAAATCAAGACTGAGTCAGGACAGCGACGGAAAGGTTTACAAGCTACCGTCCGATGAGCCTGCACAGGTTGAGCTGAAGGAAATGCACGACTGCGACTTCGACAAAAGCAGTCTTGTGTATCCCTTTGATTTGCTCGGCGAAAGGCTTTACCGTTGCAGTATAATAAGCCTCGACTCGTGCGTGATTCTCTTCTGCGACATTCACCACATTGTTTTTGATGGCACATCGGCAAGGATTTTTTTAAACGACATTGACAGAGCCTACAACGGACTTCCGCTTGAAGCCGAGCTTTTTACAGGCAATGATGTTTCAGTCGAGGAGGAACAGCGGCTCAATACTGACGAGCTTGACAGGGCGAAGGAGTACTACAATTCGCTTTTCGGCGGTCTGGAGCTTGACTCCGTTATGATAAACGACAAAAATGACGGAAAGCCGACAGCCAAGGCGGTTGAGTATGAGTTTAAAGCCTTTGACGCAGACAAAATCAGAGAGTTCTGCCGTAAAAACGGCATAAAGACAAGCACATTCTTCTGCGGAGTGTACGGCCTTCTGCTTGCTAAATTTTCGGGAGCAGACGAGAGCCTGTTTGCTACGATTTTCAGCGGAAGAAATGAAAAGCTTAAAAACACCTGCGGAATGTTTGTAAAAACTCTGCCCGTTTACTGCAATTTCAGCAAGGACGAGGGCGTTGTGCAGTTTTTGAAGGCTCTCGACAGCCGGCTTGAAAACAGCAGAAGGCACAGCCTTTATTCCTATGCCGACATCTGCTCAGATTTGCAGATTAATCCGCAGACAATCTTTGCCTATCAGGGCGACACATTCCGAAGCGTATCCTTCTGCGGCGAGGAAATTTATGCTGAGAGCGTGGAAATTTCCAATCCGAAGGCGAATATTTCTGCGGAGGTTTCAAGGCTTAACGGCAGATTTTCAATGCACCTTGAATACAGAGCCGATTTGTATGACGAGAAATCTGCGCTCAGTTTTTTGAAATCGTTTGAAAAGACGGTTGTAGAATTTATCGGCAGTGAAAGCATAAACGACATTGACATAACCGACAGTGAACAGCTTGCGCTCCTCGACAGCTTCAACGAAACAGAGGTTGATTACGAAAAGACCGACATTGTTACTCTGTTCAGACGGCAGGCAGAGCAGAATCCCGACAACACCGCCGTTGTGTATCTTGATAAAAGGCTTACATACAGTGAGGTTGACGAAATCTCCGAGAGAATCGGCGCACACATAGCGTCAATGGGAATCGGCAGGGAAAATGTGGTTTCCGTTCTCATACCGAGATGCGAATATATGGTGACGGCTTCGCTCGGTGTGCTGAAATCGGGAGCGGCATATCAGCCGCTTGACCCGTCATATCCGCAGGAACGGCTTGAATTTATGATGAAGGACGCTTCCGCAGGGCTTCTGATAACAAGCAAGGAGCTGATTGCCCTTGTTCCGAATTACGAGGGCAGAGTGCTTTTTATCGAGGATATTCCAAATCTCCCCGACTGCGGAAAAATCAGCGAAAATCCCGAACCGCAGGATTTGTTTATTATGCTCTACACCTCAGGCTCAACAGGCACTCCAAAGGGCTGTATGCTTGAGCATAGGAACATTGTATCATTCTGCCATTGGTTTAAGAATTACTACAGTCTTTCACCGCAGTCAAGGGTTGCGGCTTATGCAAGCTACGGCTTTGACGCAAATATGATGGATATGTATCCTGCCCTGACAACAGGTGCGGCTGTTTATATCATTGACGAGGCAATCCGTCTTGATTTGATTGCAATTGACAAGTATTTTAACGAAAACGGCATAACGCACAGCTTTATGACAACTCAGGTCGGCAGACAGTTTGCAACGGAGATTGACAACAGCTCAATAACCGAGCTGTCCGTCGGCGGCGAAAGGCTTGTACCTCTCAATCCCCCGAAAAATCATAAGATGTTCAATATTTACGGACCAACCGAAAGCACGGTCTGCATAACTGCGTTTGAGCTCGACAGGCTGTATGATCGTGTGCCAATCGGCAAGGCTCTCGACAACACAAGGCTCTATGTTGTTGATAAGCAGGGCAGAAGATTGCCCCCCTGCGTTCCAGGTGAATTGTGGGTTGCAGGTCACGGAGTTTCAAGGGGTTACCTCAACCGCCCCGAGCAGAACGAAAAGGTATTTATCAAAAACCCCTTTACCGATGAAAAGGGTTACGAAAGAGTTTACAGAACAGGCGACATTGTGCGCTTTCTGCCTGACGGAAATATTGACTTTGTCGGCAGAAATGACGGTCAGGTAAAAATCAGGGGCTTCAGAATTGAGCTTTCCGAGGTTGAGCGCATTATCCGTGAATTTGACGGAATAAAGGACGCTACCGTTGCGGCATTTGACGAGCCGGGCGGAGGAAAATTTATCGCCGCCTATGTTGTTTCGGACAGCGAGGTTGACATTCAAAAACTGAATGAATTTATCCTTGAAAACAAGCCGCCCTATATGGTTCCAGCCGTAACAATGCAGATTGACAAAATTCCGCTTAATCAGAATCAGAAGGTCAACAAAAAGGCTCTCCCTGAGCCGAAAAAGCAGGCAAAGGACAGTAAGAACAGTTCCTCTGCCGAGAAAAAGCCGTTAACCCGACTTGAGAAAAGAATTTTCGACATTGTTGCAAAAATTATAGGTCACGAGGTCTTCGATATCTCCGAAAACCTTATGTATGCGGGAATGACCTCGCTCTCCGTAATAAAGCTCGCAGTAGAGCTTAACAAGGAGTTCGGCTTTGAAGCAAAGGTAAAGCAGATGATGAAGGGCTGTTCTGTCATTTCCATTGAGGACGAACTGCAGGAATACCTTATGAGCGGCTTTGCCCAAAAGCAGAGCAAAACGGAGCAAAGACAGCACAGGTCATCTTATCCGCTCTCCAGCACTCAGCTCGGCGTATATTTTGACTGTATGAAAAATCCGTACAGCACACTCTATAATATCCCCTCAATTCTCACCTTCCCAAAGAGCGTTGACGCAGAAAGGCTAGCCGACAGCGTTAAAAGGGTTATTCTTGCCCACCCGTATGTTCTTACGCACCTCACAATGCAGAATGATGATATTGAGCAGGTTTACGCTGAAAATCCGACTGTTGAAATTCCTGTTGAGAGAGTTTCCGAAAGCAGGCTTGAGCTTCTGAAAAAGGAGTTTGTAAAGCCGCACAATCTTATGAAGGCTCCGCTTTTCAGGATAAGCGTTGTTGAAACCGAAAAGAGCGTTTATCTTATGCTTGACTTCCACCATCTTGTTTTTGACGGTGCGTCGCTCAATATATTTATGACTCAGCTAAAGCAGGTGTATGAGGGCGGAGAAGCTGAATCAGAGGACTATACATATTACGACTATATCGAGGACGAAATCAAGGCAACAGACGGTGAGGAATACAAAACAGCCGAAAAATTCTTTGAGAATATGCTCAGTAATTTCGAGTCTGCTTCCGAGATAACTCCCGACCTCGGCGGTCAGGCAGAAAACGGCAGGCTTGCAGATGTGAGCGTTCCGTTTGATATGCAGAGCGTTGAGAGCTTCTGCAACAAAAACGGCTTTACTCCTGCACAGCTTTTCCTTGCAGGCACATTCTATGCCGTTTCACGATTTGTCAACAGCAGGAATGTTTACCTCAGCACAATCAGCAACGGCAGAAGCGATATGCGCCTTACAAACTGCTTCGGTATGTTTGTAAAAACCCTGCCGCTCGGAATTGAGGTTGAGGATATTTCGGCTCTTGAATTTGTCGAAAAGAGCAAGGCGGTGTTTGCAGGCTCAATCGAAAATGAAATCTATCCCTATGCAAAGCTCTGCTCAAAATTCGGCTACGCTCCGAATATAATGTATGAATATCAGATCGGCGTAACTGACGAGCTGATTATTGACGGCAACACGATAAGCAGGGATTTCCTTGAAATGAATACGGCAAAATTCAAGACAGCCGTTCATATTGAAAGCCGAAACGGTGCGCCCTGCGTTGTTGTTCAGTACAATGACGCTCTCTACAGCAGTGAGCTTATGCAGACGCTTGCAAAATCTATAAATAATACCGTAAGGCATATTATTGAAAATCCGAGCGGAAAAATCAGAAAAGTATCAATGCTTGATGAGGCTCAGCTAAAGGAGCTTGAGGACTTTGCTTCATCGGCTCACGAGCCTGTTGAAACCAAGCTTCTCCACAGAATGTTTGAAAAGCAGGCTGAAAAAACTCCCGACCGCAAGGCTGTTGCAGCCTGTGACGGAACGCTCACCTACAGCGAGCTTGATCGCCTTGCAAATGCAACCGCAAACGGACTTATTGAAAGAGGACTGAAAAAGGGCGGAAGGGTAGTTGTACTGCTCGAGAGAACCTCAAAGATTTTCACAACGATTTTCGGTGTTCTCAAGGCAGGCGGTGCGTTCATTCCGACCTGTCCTGACTATCCCAAGGAGAGAATCGACAGCATCATCGAGGACAGCGAGGCTGATTTTGTTGTAACCGAGGGCGAGCTTCTCACCGTCTACAGCAATACGGTCGATGTAAACACGCTCCTTGCAGGCGAAAACTGCAAAGCTCCCTGCGTTGAGGTTTCTCCCGAGGATCTGGCTTATCTTATCTACACCTCAGGCTCAACAGGTAAGCCTAAGGGAGTTATGCTCAGGCATATCGGAATTGCAAGCTATTTGACCTACAGCGATTCAAACACTCAGGTAAAATATGTCGTTGACAACTGTACGGCTTACGGCTCGGTAACGACAGTGTCGTTTGATATGTCGCTCAAGGAAACTGTGCTTTCGCTGTGCAACGGCTTAACGCTTGTCTTTGCAAGCGACGAGCAGACAGTCAATCCGATTTCTCTTGCAAAATTCCTCAAAGAAAACAGCGTTGACGCATTCAACTCAACTCCGTCAAGGCTCTTGCAGTATATGGAGCTTGACGATTTTGCACAGGCAATGGCAAACTGCAAGGTCATTCTTTCGGGCGGTGAAAAATATCCCGACAAGCTGTTAAGGCTTCTGCGTGAAAAGACGAACGCAAGGATTTTGAACACCTACGGACCGACAGAAATTACAGTTTCGTCAAACTGCAAGGATTTGACAAACGCTGATGAAATATCAGTCGGCAGACCGCTTATGAACTATTCGGAGTATATTGTTGACTCTGACGACAACAGACTGCCTGTCGGCGTGGTCGGCGAGCTTCTGATTTCAGGCTGTGGAGTTGCTCTCGGCTATAACAAGCTCCCCGAGCAGACGAAAAAGGCTTTCATTGATTTTGAGGGCGAAAGAACCTACCGTTCGGGCGACTATGCAAAGTGGACGAAGAACGGCGATGTAATTATCCTCGGCAGAACAGACAATCAGGTTAAGCTCAGAGGACTGAGAATTGAGCTTGGCGAGATTGAGAAGCAGCTGACTGCCATTGACGGCGTAAAGAGTGCGGTTGCCCTCATCAAAAAGGTGAACAAGGCTGACGCAATCTGCGCCTACTATTCAGCCGACAGACCGATTGACGCTGAATACATAAGGGAGGAGCTTAAAAAGTCGCTGACGGACTATATGGTGCCGAGTGCCTATGTTCAGCTTGAAAAAATGCCGCTCACTCCCAACGGAAAAATCAACACAAAGCTCCTGCCCGAGCCGCAGACTGCTGAGAAAGCAGGCGGAATTGCTCCGAAAACAAGGCTTGAAAAGACTATGTGCGATATTTTTGCAAAGGTTCTGGAGCTTGACAGCGTTTATGCAGACGACAATTTCTTTGACATCGGCGGAAGCTCCCTTACTGTTACAAGGGTAATCATTCTTGCAAACAAGGAAGGAATTGAGCTTGCCTACGGCGATGTTTTTGAAAACCCGACTCCTATGGCTCTTGCAAGGCTTACCGGCAAGGAGGAAAAGGGCGAGGATACCGAGAACCTCGGCAGCTTCGACTACAGCGAAATCAACAGCCTTCTTGCAAGGAACAGCATTGAGAGCTTTAAAAACGGCGAAATGCAGGAAATCGGCGATGTGCTTCTTACGGGTGCGGCAGGCTTCCTCGGAATACACATTCTATACGAGCTTCTGCACAGATACAGCGGCAGGGTTTATTGTCTGCTGCGTGACAAGAACAACAATCCCGCCGAAAAAAGGCTGAACACAATCTTCTACTATTACTTTGAGGAGAGCCTGAGGGAGAAATATTCCGACAGGGTGGTAATTCTGAACGGTGATGTCACCGACAGAAGCTCCTTTGACAAGTTCCTTGATTTCAATATTGATACGGTCATCAACTGCGCCGCAAATGTAAAGCATTTCTCAAAGGGAACAGACATTGAAGATGTAAACCTCTACGGTGCGCTGAATGTAATTGACTTCTGCAAGCAGGCGAATGCCCGACTTATTCATATTTCCACAATGAGCGTGGGCGGAATGTTTGTGGGCGAAAAGGGCAGTGTTGACCGCCTTGAGGAAACACAGCTGTACTTCGGACAGCACGAAGGCTCGAAGTACACCTATTCAAAGTTCCTTGCAGAGAGAGCAATTCTTGACGAGGCAGTAAAGGGCTTCAACGCAAAGATTATGCGTGTGGGAACGCTCGCCGCAAGAAACAGCGACGGCGAATATCAGATTAACTTCACGACAAACACCTTTATGGGCAGACTGAAATCAAATCTGATTATCGGAAAATATCCGTATGATATGATAGAAATGCCGTTTGAGCTTTCGCCGATAGACTATGTTGCAAAGGCAATTCTGCTTCTTGCTCAGACTCCGAAGGACTGCACAGTGTTCCACCCGTTCAACAACCATATGCTTATGATGGGCGACCTGTATATGGAGATGGACAGAATAGGCTTACATTCAACCGCCGTTGAAGCAGAGGAGTACGAGCAGGCTCTTGAGCAGGCAAAGCAGAACCCCGAAAAGGCAAAGATACTGTCGAGTATGCTCGCCTATCAGAATATGGCTCACGGACAAAAGACCTTCACAGTCGGTAAGAGCAACGCATACACAATGCAGGTGCTCTACAGAATGGGCTTCCGCTGGCCAGTGACCTCGCTTGATTATATGAAACGCTTTGTCAGCGCATTGCGAGGACTCGGCTTCTTCGATTTCAAAGAGGATAATTAGTATTAAAGCAAAAGGGCAATGCCATACTGAATGAAGGTACGGCATTGCCTTAATATTCGTGTCAGAGATTACTGTTTTGTCTGCACTAACCCGACAAAAAATAAGTACCTGCAAATATGCAAGTGTTTTCTGAAATATGAACATTTAACGCGAAGAATTTAATTAAGAAAAAAAGAATGCCTCGATACGCGATTTGCGTGTCGAGACACTCGACTGGTTGCGGGAGCCGGATTTGAACCGACGACCTTCGGGTTATGAGGGGGAAGCGTGTAAAATATTGCTGTCAAGTGGTGTAAAATTATGTTAAGTATAAATAGGTGTAATGACTATTATTTTTAGTGCGGTTAAGTAGAGTGAAGTCCAGACGGGGGGAAATTTCGGGGAAAATAATATTTTATCTTTATTGTCCTGACAATGACACATTGCAAATTTGTTATTAATTTTGTATTGACTTTTATGTAATTTAATTTTAGAATTAAATTAGGATATTATACATAAAAGGTCAATGTGTTATGGAAATTAAAGATTTCAGCCAGTGGGAAGAATACAACGGAAACTCAATGGGCAGTGGTAGAAGTGAAAAAATATGGCTTACATACGGAGATGAAATAGGATTATTCAAATTTCCGAAACAGGCAACTGACGGAACTATAACATATGAACATATATCTGAAAAATTAGCTTATGATATTGCAACGCTTTTGGATATTCCTTGTGCTAAAATTGATATTGGAACATATAATGACAGATATGGCTCGATGAGTTATAGAATTAATAAAGAGAATGAAGAATTATTGGAAGGTGTTTTGTTTATAAGCGGTTTATTGCCTGATTATGATAAAGATAAACTATACGATTCTAAAAATAAAATATATTATTCATTGCAAATGATTTTTCCAATCATAGAGCTTTTGGGGTTTATTAAAGAATTTTTTCAGATGATTGTTTTTGACGCTTTAATAGGCAATTCAGACAGACACCATAGTAACTGGGCAATACTTCGTTCAAACGATGGTATTAAGTTCTCGCCTTTATATGATAATGGTTCATCATTATGTTGCTATGTAAAAGAATCTGATATTGACGGTATCCTCGGGAAAGATATTCGTAGATTTACATCACTTGTGACAAGTAAATCTAAATCTCGAATAAGAATTGATATGTATACAAAAAAGGAGCCTGAATTCATTGATGTCTTAGCACATATATTCTGTAATGAAAAATACAGAGAATACTGTGTGTCCATTGTGGAAAAAATTATTGAGCGAATGACGGAAAACAATATAAAAGCTATTTTGAAAGATTATCCTGAAAATATACTATCATCTAAAAGAAAAGCTCTACTCTTTCATTTTCTTACACAGAAAGTGAATATAACAAAAATGATATTTGAAAAGGGGGTTATATAATGTCAACAAAAAACGGTAAAGATTATTTATATCTGATTTGGAAACACCCTGAAACAAGAAAACAATACATTGTTGGCATTTTATCTAAAAACGGACTCTTTGAATTTGAGTACGGCAAAGAAATAGAAGAAGCCAGAAAGAATGGTTTTCAAGGAATTGCTGCATTTGAAGATTTCAGCAAAAAATATACAAGTGAAAAGTTATTCCCTGTATTCGCCAGCAGATTACCCGACAAAAAACGTCGTGGTATCTCCGACATTTTAAAAAGATACAATCTTGATGAATATGATGAATATTTACTTTTAAAAAACAGCGGAGCAAGATTGCCCATTGATACTTTTGAATTTATCGACCCTATATTTGATGATGAAGAAACTGTATCAAGAGATTTTTTTATTGCAGGAGTTCGACATTACTTGCCGCATTGTGAAGATAAATGCAATTTCGACAATGTTAATCTTAATACTAATGATGAACTTGCATTAAAGCTGGAACCTGATAACGAATTTGATTCCAATGCAGTAGAAATTTTCAATTACGATAACATCAAACTTGGTTACATTCCAAGATATTATTCAAGTCAGGTTGCTAAAATGATGGAGGAAAACAAAAAAGTTACTTGCAAAGTAATTGAATTCAATCCAAACACAAATTGCAGAGAATGTATCAAAGTTAATCTGACTATTGGATAAGAATTAGTTGGAAGCAGCGGAAATATTGAATGATGTTCTGGCTATAAGTTAAGTAATTCGTCCTCTGTTCCCTTTTGCGAACGCTCAAAGCCGCCTTAACAGTTCTATAACGCTCTGTACGGCTCACAGACGGTCGTTCAGAATTTTTCCGAAGCCTTTTTCGCAAAAATATTTATTGCCTTGTAAAGCGTTTAAGAGCAAAACAGAATTTTATACAAAAACTTAAAGTGTGCTGTCAGCACAGGACAAAGTTACTGCCCTTGATTATAATTCAGTCAAGGGCAGTTTTATTTTTACAAATTATGTTTATTAAAATCTACTACGATGATTTTGCCTTGTCTTTTTGTACAGCGTTTGCTCTTACAAATACTTTTCCCTGTTCAATATAAAGAGATTGTTGCTCCCTTGTCATTGAACGAAAAACACGCAACAATTCATCTTCCATAAAATTATTACTTCTATTGGTCGGTATATTTAAAAGGTAGTCCGATGAAACATCAAAATAATGAGCTAATCTTTTTAGTGTTTCAAAATCAGGTTCACTAATCCCCTGAACATATCCGCCCATTGTTGACGGTGCAATATTTAAGTCTTTTGCAACTTGTTTTTGAGTCAGATTTCTTTCTTCTATCAATGAGCGTAATTTCTCGCAGAACTTCATAAATATCACCTCTTGTTTATTTTAAATGAACAAGAATATGAATGGTAAATAATACTAAAATCTCGTTGACAAAACGAGATTTTAGTTATAAAATGTAGATAAACAAGGATAGGAAAGGGGAATTTTTTATGAAAAAGTTATTATGTGTTCTTCTATCTGCATTAATGATAATCTCTACATTAATCACAACATCTGCCGCTGAAATATCAGAAGCTGTTTCTGCAACACCTGATGAAGTAGAAACACAACCAACCGAGGGTTATTGTGATGGATTTTATTATACTGTTCTTGAAGATGGTACTGCTGAAATCACAAAATATGATGGTGAAAAAACAAACTTGACCACACCTGATATGATAAATGGATATATAGGCGTGGCTGATGCCGATGAAGGTCAGATCATGCTCAATGGCC
>CALZCU010000012.1 GCA_945632055.1 uncultured Ruminococcus sp.
CGTGGCGGCTGTCTGGGCGAAACCTGCACAATCGCTCTGCTTGCAGGCGGAATTTACCTTATCGCAAGAAAGGTAATAAGCTGGCACACACCTGTTGCATTTATCGGCACAGTGCTTGTAATGTCGCTCATTTTTGACAAAGCTCCGCTTTATCAGCTTATGTCGGGAGGACTTATCATCGGCGCATTCTTTATGGCTACCGACTACGCAACAACTCCCTGCACAAAATGGGGCAAGATTATTTTCGGAATCGGGTGCGGTCTTATAACCATACTGATAAGATTCTGGGGAACTTCTCCAGAGGGCGTATCGTACTCCATTCTGCTTATGAACATCTTTACACCGTACATTTCAAGGCTCACTCGTTCAAAGCCGCTTATCGGAGGTGACAGGCGATGAAAAATACCTACCGTGAAATTGTAAAGCCTGTGCTTGTGCTTTGCAGTATCTGCCTTGCCGTAACGGCTCTGCTTGCATACATCAACTCCGTAACCTCTCCGATTATCGCAAAGGCTGAGCAGGAGGCGGCACAGAAAGCTATGACCGAGGTTCTGCCCGAAGCCGACAGCTTTGAAGCAGTCAGCGCAGACGGAATGCCCGAATCGGTAAGGGAAATCAACCGTGCCGCAAACGGAGCAGGCTATGTGTTCACACTGACAACAAAGGGCTACGGCGGCGATATGAAGCTGATATGCTCAATAAAATCAGACGGAACAATCGGAGCTTGTAAAACTCTTTCACACAACGAAACAAGCGGTCTTGGCTCAAAGACGGCTGAGGACCCGTACAGAAGTCAGTACTTCGGAAAAAGCGCAGACACGCTCTCCGAGGTTGACGCAATTTCAGGTGCAACAATTTCCTCTAACGCATACAAGGGTGCGATTGAGGACGCATTCAAGGCATACGAGCTTGTAAAGGAGGCTGAGAAATAATGAACAAAAGGCAAAATCTCTTTAAGGGCATAATCAAGGAAAATCCCGTACTCGTTCTGATACTCGGCACCTGCCCCACGCTTGCCGTATCAACAAGCGTTATGAGTGCGCTCGGAATGGGTGCCGCCGCAACGCTCGTGCTTCTCTGCTCAAACATTGTAATATCCGCACTGCGCAATGTAATCCCCGACAAGGTGCGTATTCCCTGCTACATCGTGCTTATCGCAGGCTTTGTGACAATGGTGCAGATGCTTGTAAAGGCTTTTGCTCCTGCGCTTGACGAGGCTCTCGGAATTTATCTTCCGCTGATTGTTGTTAACTGCATTATTCTCGGCAGAGCCGAAATGTTCGCAAACAAAAACAAGGTGCTTGACTCCGCAATTGACGCTGTCGGAATGGGCGCAGGCTTCACGCTTGCACTTCTTCTTATGGCTACAATAAGAGAGGTTCTCGGCAACGGCACTTGGCTTGGAATTGAAATTCCGATACTCATCGACAACAAAATCTCGATAATGACAATGGCGCCCGGCGGCTTTCTTGTGTTCGGAATCCTGATTGCAATTGTCAACAAAATTTCGGGAGGCAAAAATTCAAAAAAGAGCTTCGGCTGTGCAGGCTGTCCGTCTGCTGAAATCTGCCAAAAAGCCGCCTGCGGTGAAAAGGAGGAAGCAAAATGACAAAATTTCTTATAATTATGCTGTCCGCCGTATTCATCAACAACTATGTGCTGTCAAGGTTTCTGGGCATCTGTCCGTTCCTCGGAGTTTCCAAAAAGCTGAATCAGGCAACGGGAATGAGCCTTGCGGTGATCTTTGTAATGCTTATGGCTACGGCTGTGACCTGGCCGATACAGATGTATCTGCTCGAGCCGAACAACCTCGGCTATCTTCAGACAATCGTCTTTATCCTTGTAATTGCTTCGCTCGTTCAGCTTGTTGAAATTATTTTGAAAAGATACATTCCCTCGCTTCACAAGTCGCTCGGAGTATATCTTCCGCTTATCACCACAAACTGCGCCGTACTCGGCGTTACAATCCTCAACATTGACGAGGGCTACAGCTTTGCAGAAGCAATGGTGAACTCGCTCGGAAGCGGACTCGGCTTCTTCCTTGCAATGGTGATGTTTTCGGGAGTCCGTTCAAAGCTTGAGGGAGCTGACATTCCAAAGGCATTTCAGGGCTTGCCGATAACGCTTGTAGCCGCTTCGATAACCTCGCTGTCGTTCCTCGGCTTTACGGGCGTTATTGAAAACCTGTTTGCATAACGGAGGTGCTGTTTATGAATGAAATTTTAACTGCCGTTATCCCCGTTGTGATTATCGGCTTAATCTGTGCCGCTGTGCTTGTAACGGCTTCAAAAATTATGGCTGTCAAGGAAAACGAGAAAATTCCGAAAATTCGTGAATGTCTGCCCGGTGCAAACTGCGGAGCCTGCGGCTTTGCGGGCTGTGACGGCTACGCAAAGGCTCTTGCCGAAACAGAGGGTACTCCGACAAACCTCTGCGTTCCCGGCGGCGACAGCGTTTCACGAAAAATCAGCGAGCTGTTGGGCGTGGAATTTGAAGATGTTATTGAAAAGGTCGCCGTTGTGCATTGCTCAGGCGACTGCCGCTTCACACAGGACAGAGTTGAATACAGCGGAATTGAGAGCTGTGCCGCCGCCAAACTGATTTTCAGCTCAAAGGGCGAGTGTTCCTACGGCTGTATGGGACTCGGCGACTGCGCAAAGGCTTGTCCGAACAATGCAGTCTGCATTGAAAGCGGAATTGCACGAATTAACACAAAGCAGTGCGTCGGCTGCGGCTTATGCGTAAAGGCTTGCCCCAACACCGTTATTTCGCTTATGGACGATGTTGAGAGAGCCGTTGTTGCCTGCAACAACAAGGACAAGGGAGCGCAGACACGCAAGGCCTGCAAAAGCGGCTGTATCGGCTGTAAAAAGTGCGAAAAGGTCTGCCCGTCGGGTGCGATTAAGGTTGTGAACAACCTTGCACAAATCGACTATTCAAAATGCCCGGACTGCGAGGATTTCGGAATCTGCGCAAGAGAATGTACCACAGGCTGTATCGTGATTTCCGACTTCACAGGGCAGTGTAACGCTGCACCCAATTAGCGCAAATTGTTTTTGAGTAAATCAAATACTAATTCCCGACCGTTCTATGAAATTAATATTTAGTAAATAAATTTAGGAGTGATTTTATGAAATACTGCCCGAAATGTAACGCTTGTAATTTAAATGATAACGAAAAATGTTTTAAGTGTAATTATTCTTTTACATCTGACAATTCCGAGGACAATACAATTTCCACTATTGAAGAAAAATCAGATAACATAAATAGCACAATTACTCATCAACAAATCAGTGATTCAGATACTACTATTGAAACGAGTTCAGAAAATGACGAAATGCCACATAACAATGCTATTGCAACAGTAATCCGAGTAATAGCGGTACTTACATACATCTGCGGTTTTATAGCCGGTATTGTATTTGCCGCCAATCAGCCTTCATACAGCTCATTGTACGGCAGTCATTCAAATCAGTTTTCCTGGGTGGTGGCTTTCATCTGGTGGGGTGCTTCCTTTATAAGCGGTACATTTATCCTCGGCTTCTCAGAAATAATAAAGCTACTTAATGACATCAAGAATAAGAAGTAACAGTAATAAATTCAACACAAAGCACCCCATACCTTCCGACTGCGGTTGGTATGGGGTGTTGATTTTTTGTTAATTTTTATCTGATAATTGAGGTTGATATATCGAAAACCTTGTACCTTGCTCATTTTAAACCGGTCGATTTCGACCAGTTTAAAAATAGATTATGCAAAATTATTCGGCATATTGCCACCTCAGATTCACATCAGACCAAATTATTTCTTATCTTTTAATTCACTTTGCTTTTCTGCCTTGCCCTTCTTTTTAAGTCTGTACGACAGAAAGCAGAGTGCGGCGAAGGTGAGTGCGCATATTACCGAAACGACAAGTCCGGGCCAGAAGCCCTTGGGATAGTACACAAGGCTTATTTCGTGAGTGCCCTTTGTGAGCGGGAAGGCTACAAGCGAGTTGCCGACAGGTGTTATTTCAACCTTTTCGCCGTCAACGGTTGCCGACCAGCCCTCCTCGTAGGGAACAGAGGTGTAGAACAAGCCGTCCTTGCTTACGCTGATGTTGCCGCTCATTGAGTTGCCCGAAAGCTTTGTTGTTGTCATAACATCACTGCTGACAATCTGATATCCTCTTTCAAAGACATCCTCGTTAAGCAGATTTACATAAACCTGTGCCGAGCCTGACTGTCCCTGCTTGAGCTGAGCATAAACCGAAATCTTGTCACCCTTGTTAAAGTAGCCTATGCACGCAATGTATGGGCGAGCCATTCCGTAGGTTGTGCCCTGTGCGGCGTCATTCTGCATTATAGTAACATTATCTCCGCCGGAAATCTTTGCATACATCAGGTAAAGTCCGTCCTTGGGAGCCTCATAGTTCCACTTTACATGGGGCGTGATTGTTGTGTCTGTGCAGGAGAACGAGTAGTATCCGTAGGAGGTTTTGTTTACGGTGAATTTGGTTGCGTCATAGTGTCCCTGCGAAACAACCTCAAGCGGAGTGTAAACCGGCTCGTCAATTCCTGTGGCAAGCTTGAAAAATTCACTCTGCTTGTCAAAAGGATTAAATCTGTCCTCGTTGTCGTCCTCAACCCACTGCGAGAGCTTCTGATTTACCATAAAGCCCATCGGAATGTAATGCTCGTTTTGGAAGAGCTTTTTATTTTCAACTGCGTAAACCTCACGCATATCGTAGGTGTTGCGGCAGACTCCCTCTCTTGCAATAAGGTATTTCAGATTCATAAACATATTTGTAACGGGCGAGCCGTCTGCATAGGTGTAGCGGTTGCCGCTTTTCCAGCCCATCATACCGAAGTTTTCAAAAAATCTCGTCATATTGACATTTGCCATTGAGTTGAACATTGAAAGGCCGTTGTAGCGGTTGATTGAGCCGTCATTGAGAGTCTGAGTTGAGGTCATCTCGGCTCTCCACAGCTCTGCGGTATTCTTTTCAAGGCTGTCCATATAGCTTACAACCTGAGCCGTAGCCTCTCCGCCTCTGGGATAATCAACGGTGGTGGTAACGCTTGTTGTCTTAACGCCGAGATATGCAGTCACTCCGCTTTCGCCTATTACGGTAACCGCAAGCACAATCAGAAGCACCTGCTTGGGCACAATCCTCTTTGTGTAGAGGAAAAGCATTACGCACAGAACAAACGCAATGATTGCTGTTGCAATAATTGTATATGCCTGCTGAGTGCCGATAGCCAGCAGAATCACGAGTGCAGTTCCCAGAGCCGCAAGCAGGACATCCCAGAACGAGCTGAAATCAATCAGCATATACGCTCTGAACGCCATAACAACAAGCACAAAGCTTATCAGATAGCTAAAACGGTAGGGAATCATATTTGTAAAGTGGAAGCCGTGCCAGATGTAGTCAAGCTGTCTGATGATACAGCTTAAAATCATAAAGAATATCAGGCACATATCAACAACCTTTTCCTTAAGACTGACCTTCTTTGTAGTGAGAAACAAAATTCCAAGCACGATTGCCGCTGTTCCGCAGGCAATGTTGGGAAGTGCGTCAGCCGCCTTTGTTGCAGGCGGAATAAAGGTGATGAAGTTTGAAAGTATCTTTCCGATTGCGGCAAGAACTCCTGCAAAATCATCGGTAGCACCGATGTTTATGTCAAACTTGGTCGGGAACGAGCTGCCCGAGGCATTCGTGTTCTGAAGTCCGAAAAATGCAGGGAGCAGGAAAAATGCAGTCAGACCGATTGCAATAAGCGAGAAAACTCCCGTTTTCATCAGCTTTGTGAAGAAGGTCTTGATGTTCTCCCACTTCACAATATTGTAGGCTATGAAAATAAGAAGTACAAAAATGCAGGTGAACAAGCCGATATAATAGTTTGACATCAGCGAAATTGCAAGCGTAACAACATAGAGCCTGAACTTATCTTCAGTGAGAAGCTTGACGATGCCGAGCGCAACAAGCGGTGTTATGCACACTGTGTCGAGCCAGATTGTGTTCCAATAGTAGCCCATAAAGAATGCGCAGAACGAAAAACAGCAGCCGAACACGACAAGCGAAAAGTCGTTCTTTTTGAACACACTGCGCAGGAAAATTGCTGTGAACATACCTGCTAAGGCAACCTTTGTAACAACGGAGAACATAAGAAATTCTCTGAGCCACTCGGCAGGAACAAACACAGAAAGCAGGTTCATCGGGCCTGCAAGGTAGTAGGACATCAGCGCAAAGTAGTTTACTCCGCCGCCCTGAGTCCACGACCAGAACAGGGATTCTCCGCTCTTCAGCTTATCCTGATAGTCAACCAGAAACGGATAATACTGATGCCACAGGTCGGTAACAAGAATTTGCTGGTCACCGAACGGAGAAACCTTCATAACTGCAAATGCTGTTGTCATAAGAACAAACGGCACTAAAAATGCAATAATTACGAAAAGGTTGTTTGAGAAAAACGCCTTGATTTTATCCAAAACGGTTGGATTGGGATTAAGGGGCTTTCCCATTGCTTTTGTATTTGGCATAAATTAATATACCTCCTCATTTTTCATTGTTGGCGGTGTACCCCGCAGGTAATTCGAGCAGATAGAACGAACACCTGATGTATAACGGTCGCCCCTACGAGCTGTGATTGTCTGATCAGAAAATACTCATATTTCCTTATCAAAAGACTGAATCAATCTTTTTGTTTGCGGCAACATCTGCAACCTGACTGCGGTGTGTCACCGCCCCCAATTCGTGCAGACAGCTCAATAGAAAAGCTAACATTTGTGGCCCGACCGAAGCGTTTGCTGTAATTCTGCGGAACAGTCAAGACTGTTCCCTACGATTTAAACAAATGTTCATCTGCTGGAAACAAGGGCGGATAATATCCGCCCCTACGAGCTGTGATTGTCTGATCAGAAAATACTCATATTTCCTTATCAAAAGACTGAATCAATCTTTTTGTTTGCGGCAACATCTGCAACCTGACTGATTGCCTTGTTGATTGCCGCCTTATGGACATGACCGACAGATGTGCCGTTTACCGACGCAACAAAGCGGTTGTCGCCCGTATCATAGAAGCTCACTGTGTCACTGCTCTTGTCGGACGAATAGGTGTATGTCACCGACAACACCGGCGTACCGCTTGCACTCTTTGAATCGTGGTCTGCAAGCTGAGTGAGCGAAATATTCTGGAACAGCGTTGAGAAGTAGGAAAGCTCAATTTCCTTTTTGTCAAGCTGAACCGTCGTTGTGGTTGAGGTTGTTTCACTTCCGCTGTTGTCGGTAGTCTTAACCTCCTTGGTGCTGAGCGCAAAATCATAGGTTTTTTTGCCGTCATTTATGCTTACCTGAGCGAGAGCGCTCTGCTTTGGAGCAAGCACATATTCGCTCATCAGCTTTTCATAGCTTGTTGTCACCCAGGGGAGATTTGCAGAAGCCATTACATAAACAACCTTTCCGCCGTTCTCCATAAGGCACACCTTGCCGTCGCCATCGGGCTTTGAGGCAATTACATCAACCGTTGTGTCGGGATATACTGCCTTAACCCTTGCATACGGCTCTGAAAGTCCAAGTTCGGAGAGCTGTTTCTTTGACGGATTAACCATCTTAACGCTCTCTGCATAAAGACCTCTGATTGCGCCCTCAACAAGACTGCTTTCGCTTTCGCTTGCGTAGCCCTTCTGAGGTGAGGTTATTTTGTAGGAGGCAGAGTTTTTGCCGTCCGAGTTGGGCACAAGCTCGATTTCATTTCCGAAGGCAGAGCCTGAAAGCTTGATTGACGAAGCCTGACTGTTGCTTGAATCACTCGCAGAGGAGTTAATCGTAAGATTCATAAGGTCGGTTAAACCGTAGTCAAATGCGCTTACGGCAGACGCTTCCGCTAAATATACTGCGTCGCCGTCACCGAACTTGATATATGTGCCTGCGCCCTGCGGAGCATCGTCGCCGATGTATATTACAGCCTTTGTCTTGTCGGTGTAATTTACCGTTACGGTAGCTCTCGGCTTGTCAAAGCCGTACTCGGTGGATTTGTCCTTTTCGAGCGTAATTACCTTTGAAAAATCAAGCTGTGAAGCCGCACTTGCAATTGTGTCGGCAATGCCTGCCTGAAGCTCAAAATCCTCATAGCCTTTGATTTTGTAGACTGTATAGTCGGTTTTTCCCTCGGAATCAACGGGAGTGCTTGATGTAATGTCAAGCGTTCCCTTTGCATTTTCAAGGTGGATAGAGGAAATTTCTCTCGGAATGTACTCAAGAAGAGTGCCGTAGCTGTTGTTTTCAATGTTTCCGTTTTCATCTGTCATTATCTGAGCCTGATGAACGCCGTTTTCGTCTACGGAGGTTGACATAGCCACGCCCTCGTCATAGGTTGCCTCGCCTTTGCTTCCACCCTTCGGCATAAAAATCAGAAACAGCATAAGACCTATGAGAAGCACCGCAGCAGCCGCTGCAATAATCAGAATTTTAGTATTTTTTTTCATTATTTGTTCCTCCTGCGCAGCCACAGAACAAGTCCCGTAACAAGAATTGCGGAAGGGAGAATGAATACGAATACAGCAATCATCGTGTTCTGAGTTGATACTGCCGTAACTCCCAGCTCTGCGCTCTTAAGCGACTTTGACTCAATTGTAATTCCGATATCGTCCTTATCTGCGATTGTATTAACAACATTCATAAGGTAAGCGGAGTTGTTGTAGCTGTTAAAGCTCATTACCTGCTCTTTGAACATCACGAATGAACCGAACACAGCTACTCTTGAGGACTTGTTATCATTGTTTGTTTTTACGCCCTCAGCGGCAATATTGAGAGCTTCGCCTGTGATTGCGTCCTTGTAGTTCCAATTTTCGTCAAAGTCAAATGGTCTTACGCCCGATTTATCTGACGAAGTGAGCAGAGGATGCGCAAGCTCGCCGTCCTTTATGATAATATCCCGGGAATCGCTCACTACAACAGGGATTTTTGCGTTTTTAAGATTTTCCTTGTAGTAATCGGTATATTCAGTTATAAAGGTAAAGTAGTTGTTTCCGATAAGACGGTTTGTGTCTGTTTCAAAAACAAAGCCGTCGTTAACCTGCATACCCCACTGGTCGAGCAGAGCGTCGATGTTCGGAGTGTCAATCCTGTCTGCAAACGGAACATAGATGAGTGTTCTGCCGTACTTTCCGTCATTGTCAAGCCATTTTGAAATCTTCTCAACAGCCTTTTCGTCAAGGTCAACGGACGGAGCAAAAAGGATTATAAACTCAGCCTTCTCGTCAATATCCTGTGTAAGGAGCGAAACCTCATTAACCTCATAGGCATTGTTTTCAAGCAGAGTTTTGATTGCGCTGTAGTCCTGCTCGTTGTTGCCGGTAATCATATTGACAACAGTCTTGTCATCGTTTGTAACATTCAGAACAGCCGTAACAACAGCCTGTTCAATAGTCGTTCCCGTAAAGCTGTAGGAGCCGTCGTAGGCAAGAGCCTGCTGGTCAAGCTCAAAGCACTCCTCAAGCTTGAGCGCCTTGTACTGCTTGCCGCTCTCGACAAGCATAAAGTAGTTGTTGCCGCTTGTGCCGCTCCAATCCACATCGGGATATTTTGAGGCAAAGGTCGGATTTGTTGTAAGGTCAACATATTTAAGCTCTATTCTGCCGTTTGAATTGCTGACCATTTTATCGAGCAGGTTTTTAGCCTGAATAAAGTATGTACCCTGATTTTCAACCTCATTCTCAGGCATAAGCACGCTGAGAGTTACATCTTTTTTGAGGTGGGCAACATAGTCAATTGTGTCCTCCTGCAAGGCAAAAGATTTGTTTGCGGTAAAGTCAAGCTTTAAATCGGGGAAACGGTCGACAAGCAGACCGCACACGATGTTAACCACGATAACGATTGCAATAACAACGGCGACAATCACAATTGCCATTGAGCCGTGACGAGCCTTTCTTGACTTAAGAAAGCTCTTGAATGCTCCGCCTGATTTATTATTTTTTGCTTTTTTGATTTTTTCAGCCTTTGCTTTCGGAGCTTCGGCATTGGTAAAATTCTTGTTTTCTTCGCTCATTTAAATAACCTCCTCAGCTCCAGCGTCTTTTTTCCAAAACACGAACGGTAAAGAAAAGGAAAAGTCCCGTAAGTGTGAGGTAATATACTATATCGGTGATGCTTAAAATACCGTATGTAAAGTTTGTGTAGTAGCTCAGCGGATTGATTTTCTGGAGAACAAAGGTTATCCATTCAATTGAAATCATATCGCTGATGTTGGTTAGGAATGACACAAGAAGTCCAAG
>CALZCU010000013.1 GCA_945632055.1 uncultured Ruminococcus sp.
AAGAAAGAGATCAGGGCAAGCTTGCACAGCTTAATACCGAGATGAGAGAGGTATATTCAAAAATAATGTCAAACGGCAATATGATTGCCTATAATGATGCTAAGGAAGAATTTGATGCAATAGCAAACAGAGTGCTTGCAATTGTTCAGCAGAGTGCAGAGGGCGCAGACCCTGAAACTGCTGACTATTCACAGTCGTCCTGTTCGGGAAGCTGTGAAAGCTGCGGCGGCTGTCACTGATTAGCGTATTAGCATAAGAGCGTTAGCTGTGCAATTCTGAAACAAAGGGTGTGAGTTTATGGCGGAGCTTTCTCCGATGATGAAGCAATATTTTAAAATTAAAGAGGAAAACAAGGACAGCATACTTTTTTTCCGTCTCGGAGATTTCTATGAAATGTTCTACGACGACGCAAAGCTTGCGTCAAAAGAGCTTGAACTTACGCTCACAGGCAGAGATTGCGGACAGGAGGAGCGTGCTCCGATGTGCGGAGTGCCGTTCCACAGCTGTGAAGGATATATTGCACGGCTTGTTTCAAAGGGCTACAAGGTTGCAATTTGCGAGCAGACAGAGGACCCTGCAACAGCTAAAGGGCTTGTAAAAAGAGATATTATTAGAGTAATAACACCCGGTACCGTTATGGAATCGAGTATGCTCGATGAAAGCAAGAACAATTATATTTGCTGTATGTTTGCAAAAACCAAGAAAATCGGGCTTTGCTTTTGCGATATTTCCACAGGAGAATTATGCGCCACTGAAATCAGCGGTAAGGATTATTACAACACGCTGACTGCCCAGCTTTCAAGCTACAATCCAAGGGAAATTCTGCTTGGCGGTGATATAGTAAAAATCAAGGAACTGCCAAAGTTTATCAAGAATAAGCTGTCCGCCGGAGTAGAAATGCTTGAGGACGAAAAGTTTGATTTTAAATCGTGCAAAAATGCAGTGTCAGAGCATTTTAAAGACGAGTCGCAAAGCGTCATTGAAAGCGAAGTGCTTGTTTCTTCAATCGGTGCATTGCTTGATTATTTAAAGTATACGCAGAAAAACGGTCTTGAACGCATTAATCATATTGACCTCTACAGCGACAATCAGTATATGCGGCTCGACTACAACACTCAGCGCAATCTTGAGCTTACGCAGACAATGCTCACAAAGGAAAAGAGAGGTTCTCTTTTATGGGTGCTTGATAAAACCAAAACAGCTATGGGCAAAAGGCTTATGCGCTCGTGGCTTGAGCATCCGCTGATGAATATTTCCGCAATTAATAACCGTCAGTCTGCAACTGAGGAGCTTGTCAATAACACTATGCTCCGCCTTGAGATAAACGACAGCATTTCAGGTATTTTTGACATTGAAAGGCTTATGACTAAGGTTGTTTACGGCTCTGCAAATGCAAGGGACTTGCGTTCACTCTGCTCAGCAATTGAAAATCTGCCGAAAATTTCTCAGCTTACTTCTGACTGCAATGCGTCCCTGCTGAGAAAAATAAACCGCAGCATAGATACGCTTGACGATATATTCAGTCTTATTGATAATTCAATTGTCGAAGAACCGCCGTTTACGGTTAGAGAAGGCGGAATGATTAAGCAGGGCTTCAATGAAGAGCTTGATTCCGTAACAGGGGATATGAACAATTCCAAGGAAATCCTCGCAAGAATTGAAGCTGAGCAAAGAGAAGCGACAGGTATTCCGAAGCTGAAGGTCGGATATAACAGGGTGTTTGGATATTATATTGAGGTAACAAATTCATATAAATCCTTAGTGCCTGATAACTACATAAGAAAGCAAACGCTTACAAACTGCGAGAGATATATTACACAGGATTTAAAAGAGGTTGAGGGCAGGATTCTCGGTGCAAAGGACAGAGCTGTTGCCCTTGAATTTTCAATTTTTGACGGCATAAGAAAAACCGTTTCGGACAATCTTGAAAGGATACAAAACACAGCGAAGGCTATAGCCGAGCTTGATGTTATAGTTTCGTTTGCAAATGTTGCGTCCGATAACAGGTATGTCAGACCCGATGTAAACCTGTCAACAGGTATAAGAATTAAGGATTCCCGCCATCCTGTTGTAGAAATGCTGTTAAAGGATTCTCCGTTCGTGCCAAACGATGTCAATCTTGACAGCAGTAACGACAGAGTTGCAATTATTACAGGACCGAATATGGCAGGAAAGTCAACATATATGAGGCAAATTGCGCTGATTGTTCTTATGGCACAGATTGGAAGCTTTGTTCCTGCATCGTATGCTGAAATCGGAATTGTTGACAGCATATTCACAAGGGTGGGAGCTTCCGATGACCTTGCTTCAGGTCAGTCTACCTTTATGGTTGAAATGAGCGAGGTTGCTAATATTGTTAAAAATGCAACCTCTAAGAGCCTGCTGATTCTCGATGAAATCGGCAGAGGTACATCTACCTTTGACGGAATGAGTATTGCAAGGGCTGTGCTTGAATTTTGTGCCGATAAAAAGAAGCTCGGAGCGAAAACGCTTTTCGCCACTCATTATCACGAGCTGACTGTAATGGAAAACCTGCTTGACGGAGTTAAAAACTACAGCATAGCCGTTAAGAAAAGGGGAGATGACATCACCTTCCTTCGCAGAATTATCCCCGGAGGAGCAGACGACAGCTACGGAATTGAGGTTGCAAAGCTTGCAGGAGTGCCGCAGTCGATTATAAACCGTGCTAAAGAAATTCTCGCTGAGCTTGAAAGCGGCGATACTGCAAAGATAGAAGTAATAAAGAATGAAAACGATGATATGCAGCTTTCTTTTGTAGCTGCAATGCAGAATCCTGTTATTGATAAGCTGAAATCCACCGATGTGAATACTCTTACTCCGATTGAAGCAATGAATTTGCTTTATGAACTTAAGGGAATGGTAAAGTAAACACTGATTACAAAAACTAAGGAGGTGACAGTATGGGTGTTATCAATGTTCTTGACAAGCATGTTGCCGAGCTGATTGCGGCAGGAGAGGTTGTTGAAAGACCTGCTTCCGTTATCAAGGAGCTTGTTGAAAATTCAATTGATGCAGGTGCAAAGAATATTACCGTTGAGATTAAAAACGGCGGAACAACATTTATGCGTGTCACCGATGACGGCTGCGGAATATTAAAGGAAGATATAAAGACAGCATTTTTAAGACACGCAACAAGCAAGGTGAAATACGAAAACGACCTTGACTCTATCTCAACTCTCGGATTCAGAGGAGAAGCTCTTGCGTCAATCTGTGCAGTATCAAGGCTTCAGCTTATTACAAGAAACACAGATGAGGATATAGGTTCATCATATGTGATTGAGGGAGGAGAAGAGCTTGCTTTTGATGATGCAGGCTGTCCTGTTGGCACAACCTTTATAATCAGAGATTTATTCTACAACATTCCTGCAAGGGCGAAATTCTTAAAAAAAGATGTTTCCGAGGGAAATGCGGTTTCTAATATAATCGACAAAACAGCACTTTCGCATCCCGAAATTGCTTTTGCATATATTAAAGACGGAAAACAGGTATTAAAAACCTTTGGCGACGGAAAGCTGATGTCTGCAATTTATTCTGTATTCGGCAAGGATTTTGCAGGCGGATTGATTCCTGTTGAATATTCGCTTGATTCAATAAAAATCAACGGTTATGTTTCAAAGCCTGTTCATTCAAGACCGAACAGAAATATGCAGAACTTTTTTATCAACGGCCGTTATGTTAAAACCAGAACTGCAATGGCGGCGCTGGAGGAGGCATTTAAAGGCTCAATAATGGTCGGAAAATTCCCTTCCTGTGTACTTAATATTGAATTACCGTTTGAGATGATTGATGTAAATGTTCATCCTGCAAAGATTGAGGTTCGATTTATTAATGAAAGACCGGTTTTCGACACGGTGTATCACGCTGTTAAGTCTGCTCTTTTGAAATTCGACAGCCGCAAAAATGCGACTTTTAAAAATAATACGGCATTTAACGAGCTTAATAGCTTTAACCGATTCAATAATGCTCCTGCAATTATCGGTAATCAGAATAAAATCCCTGACAAGCCTAAGGCTTCTGTTGAAAAAAACTTTGAAGCTTCAAAAAAAGATTCGTTCAATCCATTTGAAGCAGTCTGCTTTAGTACTGAAAAAAAAGAAACGCATCGCCAGAGCATTGACAGAATGAGAGTCGAGGATTCAAAAAGTCCTTTCAGCATTTTTTCAAAGCAGACTGTTAAGGCTACGACTTCAAAACAGCAATTTACGGACAATATAAATTCAAATGCAAGTGCTGTTGAAAACAAGGCAATAAGAAAAGAAGAAACAGTACTTGAAGAGTTACCGAATAATCGAGATGAACAGGATTCTCTACATAAAAGTGAGCCTGCACCTGTGCTTATTGAGCAGAATGAAGATGAAATTAAGTATATCGGCGAACTTTTCGGAACATATATTATTGCACAAAAGAATAATAACGAGGTTCTTTTTATAGATAAACACGCTGCTCACGAAAGAATGATATATGAAAAGCTGAAAAGTGAAAAAGCCGCTTCCGATTCACAGCTGTTACTTCAGCCTGTGGCTGTTACTCTTGGAAAATCAGAGTATGACGCAGCAATAAATAATCTTGAAATGTTCAGGGATTGTGCCTTTGATGTTGAGGATTTCGGCAACAGTACGGTTATTGTGCGCAGTGCTCCTCAATATCTTGACGCCGCTGATATAAGCGACTGCATTACAGAAATGGCTGACTATATTTCAATAGGTAAAAACGATATTTATGCTGAAAAAATGGATTGGTTCTACCATAATGTAGCTTGCCGTTCTGCAATAAAGGCAGGAAACAAGAGTACACCGAATGAGCTTATTGACATTGTAAAAAAGCTTGAAGAAAATCCGCAGATTAAATACTGCCCTCACGGCAGACCGATATGTATTGTTATGACGAAAAATGAAATTGAAAAACAATTCGGCAGGGTGTGATATTCTGGATAATTCAATTAAAGTAATTTCGCTTGCAGGACCTACTGCATCAGGCAAAACAAGGCTTGCAGTCAGTCTTGCAAAAGAGTTTGACGGTGAAATAATTTCGGCTGATTCAATGCAGATTTACAAGGGAATGCAGATTGCCACCGCAAAGCCTGATGAAAATGAAATGCAGGGCATAAGGCATCACCTCATTGATTTTTTGCCTGCCGACAAAACCTACTCTGTTGCTATGTTTGTTAAAGATGCTTCTGAATGTATCAGGGAGATCAGCGCAAGAAAAAAACTTCCGTTTATCGTAGGCGGAACAGGCTTGTATATTGATTCGCTTTTAAATAATATCACATTCAGCGATGAATGCAGAGATGAAAAGCTTTCGCTTGAGCTGTGGAAAATTAACGAGGAACAGGGAACTGATAAGCTTCTTGAAATGCTTTCTCAGTTTGATTTGCAATCAGCAGACAGGCTAAGGGCTGAAAGAAACCCTAAAAGGATAATTCGTGCCATTGAGTTTTATAAAACAACAGGCAGAACAATTACCTCACAAATTGAAAATTCAAGGCTTGAAAAAAGCCCGTACAGTCCGATAAAAATCGGACTTAATTTCAGAGACAGAGCAAAGCTCTATGAAAGAATCAACAAACGGGTTGATTTGATGCTTGAAAAAGGTCTTGTTGACGAGGCAAGACAGGTTTTATCCTCAAATCTGAGCGAAACCTCCGTTAAGGCAATAGGCTACAAGGAGCTTTCTCCGTATATTAACGGCGAAAAATCTCTTGACGAATGTGTTAAAAAGCTCAAAATGGAAACAAGGAGATACGCAAAACGCCAGATTACCTGGTTTAAGAGAGATTCAGAAATCAATTGGCTTTATGCAGATGATTATAATTCATTTAACGAATTATACAATGAAGCTGTAAAAATAATAAAGGATAATTTGTATGGATAAATTACTTTTCAAACGAATACTTGTATCTGCACTTACTGTTCTTGCATTAATTTATGTCGGCTATCTTCTTATAAGTGCAAATTTTGATATGTATCCAACTGAAAATGCCGTCAAAACAACGGTAACAAACAAAATTTTCACAAACGCATTTATAATCAGAGATGAAACTGTCATTGAAAACAACTCAGACGGAGTGCTTTCGTATTCCTGTTATGAGGGGGAAGAGGTAAAGGCAGGCGGAGAAATTGCAAAGATTTATCAGAGTGAAGACGACGCACTGAATAATTCGATTGCCGATTCGCTTGAAAAACAGAAAATTGCACTTGAAAACCTGCAGAAAAACGGCTCGGCAAAGGCAGTAGGAATAGATACTATCAATAATTCAATTCACAATCATCTTATCACCTATTTGAGTAATGTAAATAACGGTGATCTGACTGCTGCAAATTCATCTTCCTATAATTTGCTTGATTCCATTAATCAGAGGCAGATTTACACAGGCAAAAGCTCAAACTTCAATGAGGAAATTGCAGACTTAAATGCACAAATCAGTCAGCTGAGAAATTCCTCTGCAAAAAGTACAGGCTCAATAAAAACTGAAAAGGCAGGATATTTTTCCGAATTTTGCGACGGCTATGAAAATGCGATAAAATACACTGATTTAGACAAAATCAAGCTTGAAGACCTTGACAAAATTGAAAAGTCTGAAGTTGGCAGTAACAATGCAGGCAAAATAATCAGCAACCTTAATTGGTATGTTGCCTGCAAAGTATCCTCTGACGAAGCAACCGAGCTTTCACTTTGGGACGGAAATGTAACCGTTTTGTTCTCAAATGCGGCAACAGAAAAAATTCCTGCTTCGGTTTACAGAATTTATCAGGAAAGCAAGGATTCCGACGCACTTGTTATTCTGCAGTGCGATTATATGGACGACGGATTGATTGAGGCTCGTCAGGAGCCAATCGAAATCGGATTGGGAACCTACACAGGCTTAAGAATAAGCAAACGGGCAATTCACGATGATTTCGTGACAAAAACAACTTATGATGAAAACGATAAAAAGCACACCGAAGAGAAAAAGGTTCAGGGAGTCTATGTTCTTTACGGAAGTGAGGTACAGTTCAAGCAGATTTCGCTTTTGTATGCAGACGAGGATTATGTAATCTGCGACCCGAATCCCGACAAGGACAAGCTGTTTAACGGTGAAACGGTATCGCTTTACGATAAGGTAATAACAAAGGGAGATGATTTGTATGACGGCAAGGTCATTAAGTGATGTTGAATACAACTATAATGTAATCAGCGAAAGAATTGCTGAAGCCGCTCAAAAGGCAGGAAAGAGCGCAGATGATATCAAATTCCTTGCTGCAACAAAAACTGTTGAGCCCGAGGTCATTAATCACGCAATCTCGCTCGGACTAAAGTATATCGGTGAAAACAAGGTTCAGGAGCTGCTTTCAAAGTATGACGAATATAACCTTAAAAATTGCTCGCTCCAATTCATCGGTCATCTTCAGACAAATAAGGTTAAGCAAATTGTTGGCAAGGTTGATTTGATTCAATCTGTTGATTCGGTAAAGCTTGCAAATGAAATAGCAAAGCAGTCAATCAAGCTGAATAAAACAACAGATATTCTCGTTGAGGTAAACATCGGCAGGGAAGAAAATAAATCAGGCGTTTATCCTGAAAATCTTGAGGAATTGCTGTGTCAAATTTCACAAATTGAGGGCATTTCAGTCAAAGGATTGATGACAATACCCCCGATTTGTGATAATAAACATAAAATTTCTAAATATTTTAATAAAATGCATAATATATTTATTGACATATCGCAAAAAAAATTAGATAATATAAGTATGACTATTCTTTCAATGGGTATGTCTGCCGATTATTATGAAGCAATATTGGAAGGCGCAAACATGGTTAGAATTGGTTCTTCGCTTTTCGGAGCAAGAAATTACACATAATTTTAGGAGGAAATCTAAATGGCAGGAATTGTTGACAAGTTTAAGCGTATGTGGGACGCACCGGATGATGAATACGAGTACGATGAGTACGGTTATTCTGATGAAGGCGATGACAGCTATGAAGAAGAACCCGTAAGAGAAAGAGAAAACAACAGAAGCAGAGACACAAGAGATGTAGGTACAAGAAACAAGGTTGTTAACATCAACGCTACTGCTAAGCTCCAGGTTGGTATTTTTAAGCCTGAGCGTTTCGGCGAAGAAACACGCTCAATTGCCGATGAGCTTATGAAAACTCACACTGTAGTTCTCAACCTTGAAGATACAAATAAGGATATGGCAAGAAGAATTCTTGATTTTCTCAGCGGCGTTGCGTATGCAAACAGAGGTAAAATCAAGAGAGTTGCAACTAATACATATATTATTATTCCGAGCAATGTTGACCTCACAGGCGACGATTTACTCGACGAATTAGAAAACAGCGGTGTTTATTTCTGATAAAGACAGTCTGTTTATTTCAAAGCTTGATGATGCCGTTGATTTGTGCTACACCAGACAAAAGCCGTATTTTTTCCCTTTTTTAAGTGAGCGCAGACAAGCCGTTGCAAAAAGCTATCTTGAATCAGTGTGCTTTCAGAATTATTGCTTTTTCGGCGGCTATGATAACAGTGAAAGGAAAATGCTTTGTCTTTTTTACGATGTTGAGCCTGATGAGTTTCCGATTTCTGCGCTTGAGTTTTGTTATCGCCTGTGTGATAAGCTCAGCCATCGGGATTTTCTCGGTACGCTGATGTCACTCGGCATTGAAAGAGAAACGATAGGCGATATACTTGTCGGAGATGGCAAGACGGTAGTTTTCGTTAAATGCGAGCTTAAATCCTATATTACCTCTCAGCTTGTAAAAATTGGCAACACAGGTATAAAAATCAAAGACGCTGATTTATCGGATATTCCACAGGGCAGGGGCACAGAGGAGCTGACTGTTATTGTTTCCTCACTGAGATTAGACAGTCTGGTTGCGGCAATAACGGGATTATCAAGAGAAAAAACAAAGTCATTTATTTTAGGCGGTAATGTAAGCCTGAATTTTATTCAAGTTGAAAACATCAGCAAACCTACTAATGTCGGTGACACGCTGATTGTTCGTGGGAAAGGAAAATATATTCTGAACGCTGTTATGGGTGAAACTAAAAAGGGGCGTTTAAGAATTTCTCTAATTCATTTTAGATAAGGAGTGCATACATATGCTTACAATTGATGAAATCAAAAATATAAGCTTCAGAAAAGCCACTTTAAGCGGTGGCTACAGAGCGGAGGATGTTGACGCATTTATTGATGAAGTAATCGCATCCTTTGAACAGCTTAAGAAGGAAAAAACTAACCTTGTTCATAAAATAGACATACTCGCTACCCGTGTTGAGCAGTATAAGGCTGACGAAGAAACGGTAAGAAATGCACTCCTTGCTTCACAGAAGGTTTCTGATGCCTGCATCAGAGAAGCAAAGGAAAAGGCTGCTAAAATTGTTCGTGACGCTGAAAATAAGGCGCAGGCACTTCTTGTTGATGCAAACAAAACAACAGCAATTGAAAAGGAAAATTACTTACAGCTTCAGTCAGATGCTGTTGCGCTCAGAAACGAGCTTATTGAGCTTTACAGAAATCATATCAAGGCTATAGATGATCTGCCCACAGCAGCAGATTTAGAGGCTTCAAAGAAAACTCTTGATGAAAAATATCCTACCGAGGAGCTTAAGCAGGAGTCTGTTCAGGAGTCGGGCGAAATTCAGTCTAATTCAAGGGAAGGCTCAGCAAATACTGATGCCGATGATATTGTTAATCAGGTACTTAAGGAAAAGGCTGAAACAGCTGCACCTAAGCGTTCCGGAAAGTTTGCTCACCTTAAATTCGGTGACAACTATGATGTTTCTGCTGAATAAAAGGTAGAGTAACTCGACATGCAATTCGGCGGTGTACCACCGCAGGTAATTCGAGCAGACAGGGCTGATATTATCAAACCTTCTTTGCCCGACCGTTTTCGAGCAGTTTATAAAAAGTAAAATACACTAACAACTGATTAATTCTATAGATATTGGAGAGAATATATAAAATGCCGCAGGATTACAATTCAACACTAAATCTGCCTAAAACCGATTTCCCTATGCGAGCAGGACTTCCGAAGAGCGAGCCTGTAACCCTCGAAAATTGGGAAAATGAAAAGGTTTACGAAAAATTAATGGAGATTAACGAGGGCAAGCCCTTGTTTGTGCTTCACGACGGACCTCCGTATGCTAACGGAAACATTCACCTTGGCACAGCACTCAATAAGATACTTAAGGATTTTATTGTAAGATACAAGAATATGTCAGGCTTCAAGGCTGCTT